>JBFHJN010000020.1:0-37387 GCA_041595875.1 Coriobacteriia bacterium | reverse complement strand
GCGCATCACAGGGGCGGGCAAGAAGAGCAGCTGCGTGTTGAGGCTGATCGTCCCCTTGGCAGAACAGCTCCCCCACCTCGACCGCTGCCAGCGCATGGTTGCCTTGCTCACCAGATAACCGTGCTCATCTGCCATGCCCATAAGCACCGGCACCAGCGTGGTCTTCGCCCGCCGCGCAAGCCAGCGCCGCATCGCGGCCCGTGTCGCAGCTTCGTTCGAGACGTCACCGGACACCACCACCCTGCCGTCGGCGTGCTCGCGCACGGTGACTCTGAGCGCATCGGTGTGGCGATACTCCACGTCCCACTCCTCACCGATGGCACGCAAGCGCAGCCTCGTGGGAGCACCGGTCGCCAGTTGTGCCGCCCGGTACGCGAGCTGCGCCTCCACACGGTGCATCGCCCGCTCTATCCAGCGCTGCCGTGTCTGGAGCAGGGCCGGCACGCGCGAGACGGGGAAGCCACGGGGTACCACGACCACGAGGCCGTCGCGTGCGGACACGCGGAAGCGGACGTTGCGGGCCCGCGGACTCTCGCGCAGGGTGTATTCGAACGCGGGGTCCGGCATGCTAGAGCTCAAGCAGCTTCTCGGCATTGCCACCCGCGATGGCGTCGAACTCATCTGCCGAGAAAGACAGCGACCTCAGATGCTCCAACTCGGCCGCCTGATCGGTCCAGGGTCCGTCCGAGCCGAAGAGTATGCGCTCGACCCCGTGCTTTCGGACAAGCGCGACGAAGTCCTCATCAGACAGGTGGCCCAGCGTGTACGCGGTGTCGAAGTAAACGTCACGGCCCGCCAGGACCTCGAAGATCGTCGGCCACTGACGGTAACCGCCCATGTGCGCGAGCACTGCCGTCATACCCGGATGATCATCCAGCATGTTGGCGAAAGACTGCGGGGTTCCGTGCACGGTGGAGTGGATCTCATCGGCGCCGGCATGGAAGAGCACGATCATGCCGTACTCCTCGGCAGCGGAATAGATGGGCTTCAAGCGCGCCTCATCAGGAACGAACGCCTGGTGCTCCGGATGCATCTTGAAACCCTTCAGACCGGCTTCCGCCATGCGGGCGATCTCGGCGAACGGGTCTTCGAAGTCAGGATGCATGGCGCCGAAGGGGATGATGCGAGGGTCCTCGTTGGCAGCCACCCAGTCGTTGATGGAGCAGACTTGACCCGGCTTGGTGGCAACCGGCTGTATGACGGAGATGTCCACACCGGAACGCGCCATTGCGCGAAGCAGGCCGTGGATGGTGCCGTCGTAGACCGACCGCAAGTTGCCCTGCGACTCAAGCGCGGGCACCGCTGTGGGTGCGATGTCGTCTCGGAAGACATGGGTGTGGAAGTCGATGATGCGCACGATGCTCCTAGGGTCCCGGCTCGTTGTGCATCACATGGTAGCGCTCAAACCGCCCCGATGTCAGGGCGCGCCTACTCCGACTCCGGATTGCTGCTTTTCCCCGCCTTGTACAGGCCCAGATAGAACCGATGCGGGCCCGGTGTGCCATATGGAACGAATGCGACCTCGTCCCCGGGCCTGATGATGCGATCGACGCCATAGACGGTGTGGTTGCAAAAGACGCCCTCGATCTGATCGAGCGGCAAGTCGAGCTGCCCGGC
The DNA here is from genome assembly GCA_041595875.1 of Coriobacteriia bacterium. Lineage (GTDB taxonomy): Bacteria > Actinomycetota > Coriobacteriia > Anaerosomatales > Anaerosomataceae > UBA2279. Next base: position 35,770 of record JBFHJN010000020.1, on the reverse strand, counting down.
AAGGCTTCTGGCGGTGACCCCTTCTTCAGGGACGCGCACGGTCACGCGTGAAGGCCGGTCCTGCTCTTTGCAGATCGCATCCAGGACACCGAACATCCGGACGTTCACGTCGCCGTCAGCCATACCGCGCCTCCTAGATCCCGTCGCGCACGATGGGGCAGGTCATGCAGTGGCAGCCACCCCGACCCTTGCCCAGCTCTGAGCCTTCGACCTCGATGACTTCTATACCCGCAGCGCGCAACCGGGCATTGGTATGCGAGTTCTTCGAGTAGCCCACCACCACGCCTGGCTCCAGCGCGACGACGTTGTTGCCGTCATCCCACTGCTCACGGGCCGACTGGAAGCTATCGCCACCGGTAGGGACGACACGGATCTTGCTCACGTCGAGCGCGTCCGCAAGCGCAGAAAGCAGGTCGCGCTCCTCGGTGATCTCGAAGGCATCGCGCGAGTCGCCGGGACGCACGCTGTACACCTTCATGGAGTCGATCACCGGCGGGTAGAGCGTCACGGCATCCCGGTCCAGGAAGCCAAGCACCGTGTCCACGTGCATGTACGCGCGGTTCTGCGGCATCCGGCAGGCGATGATCCGCTCGGCAGAGCCTGCCGAGAACAGCGACCTCGCAAGATGCTCCACCATGCGCCCGGTCGAGCGCTCCCCCATCCCCACAAGAACGGTCTTGTTGCCGATGGGCATGATGTCGCCGCCCTCAAGCGAGATCCCCTGGCCGAAGTCCTCCACGGCGAAGCGCTCCGCGTCACCCGACGGCGGATACCAGAACTGGAACTCGGCACCGGTGAATCGCGGGTGGAAGCGGTAGATGGTGGAGATGTTCACCACCTCAAGGCGACGGGCGTGCCAGAACAGCGGCGGCAAGACCACACCGCCGTACAGCCACGCGCTGGAATCACGCGTGAACATCGTGTTGGGCAGCGGCGGAAGGACGAAGGTGTCGGGACCCGCCATGACCGCACCCAGCGAATGCCGGGTCAGCGCCGCGTGGTCCACACCCTCTATCTCCGAGAGAAGCAGACCGCCCACCAGAGCAGCGGCGAGTCGGGGGGCCGGGAGTTCCAGCAGGTACGCACGGAGTTCTGCGACGAGCGAGAGGCCCACTGTGAACGATGAAACCGCCCGCTCGACCACGAAACGCCGTGCCTGGGCGGACGCCTCAAGCGTTTGGGTGAGCAGAGTCTGCAGGTCCAGCACCTCGGCGCCGCGGCTGCGCAGAGCGTCACAGAACGCATCGTGCTCCTGTTGCGCCCGCCCGATCCACACCAGGTCGTCGAACAAGAAGTCCTGGCGATTCGCCGGTGTCAATCGCTCGAGAGCAAGGCCGGGTCGGTGCACCATGACGGTCCTGAGCTTGCCGACCTCAGAGTGAACACCAAGCGCCATGGAGCCCTCCTGCCAGTAGTCACCCGTCTCGCACCCTATCCTACCCCAGCTCTGGCCCCTTTCCACGATGAGCTCTCCGCGTCGCATCAATAGGCATGGGACGGTATGATTCATCCACAGGAAGAATCGCCTCATGTGGAGGAACACGCATGCCTGAGAGCACCATGACATCCCCATCCGATGCGGCCTACGTCGAGTTCGTCTCGAACCACCCCGACTATGCGGCCACTTCGGCCCTGGATGAACTCCGACGCGACCAGTACTCGCGTCTTGACCGGCTCGATCATGTCTACCTGGACTACACGGGTGGCGGCCTGTACGCCGAGTCCCAGGTACGCGCCCATCATGCGATCTTGGACAACGCCGTCTTTGGAAACCCCCATTCACACAACCCGGCATCTTTGGCCAGCACCGCGCTCGTGGAAAAGGCGCGCTGCCATGTGTACGAGTTCTTCAACGCAGATCCCGACGAGTACGAGGTCATATTCACCTCCAACGCTAGCGGGGCCCTGAAGCTGGTCGGGGAGTCTTACCCGTTTGATAAGGACTCCTGCTACCTGCTCGCGTACGACAACCACAACTCGGTCAACGGGATCCGGGAGTTCGCGCGCAACAAGGGCGCCCAGGTGAGCTACATTCCTGTACGCAACCCGGAACTCCGACTTGATGAATCACTGCTGCGCCGCGGTCTCGCACACAAGCCGAAGGGTGGAACGGGGCTGTTCGCGTATCCGGCCCAGTCGAACTTCAGCGGCGTGAAGCATCCGCTGGAATGGATCGCCGAGGCCCAGGCCCTTGGCTGGGACGTACTGCTCGATTGCGCAGCGTACGCCCCCACAAGCCGTATCGATCTTGGCACGATCAAGCCGGACTTCGTGCCGTTGTCCTTCTACAAGATGTTCGGCTATCCAACGGGAGTGGGCGCGCTGATCGCGCGCAAAGACAAGCTGACAAAGCTGCGCCGCCCATGGTTCGCGGGAGGCACCATAACCCTGGCCTCGGTCCAGGGAGAAGGCTGGTATCACCTGGCGGCCGGAGCCACGGGATTCGAGGACGGCACGGTGGACTACCTGAGCCTGCCGGCGGTCTCCATAGGGCTGGAGCACCTCTCGGCGATAGGGCTGGACACGATCCAGACGCGAACCTATGCCCTCGCGGACTGGACACTGGGGAACATGCGTGAACTGACGCACTCCAACGGAGCTCCGATGTTCCGCATCTTCGGACCCGAGACAATGGACAGGCGCGGCGCGACCATCGCCTTCTATCTCCTCGATCCCGAAGGCCGGCCTTTTGAGGTCTACGGCGTCGAGAGCGCAGCCGGCAAGCAGCGCATCTCGATCCGGACGGGGTGCTTCTGCAACCCCGGTGATGGCGAAGTCGCGCACGATATCAAACAAGAAGACATGGCGAGCTGTTTTGGCGAAGACCACGTACCCGTCACGCTGCGTGAATGCCAGTCGATGATCAGCGACACGACCGGGAAGCTGCCGAACACAATCAGGATGTCGCTGGGTATCGCAAGCAACTTCGCCGACGTCTACAGGTTCATCGAGTTCACGAAGGGCTATCGCGACGCATCCGCAGCACGCGATTAGAGAGAACCGGGCCGACCGGTCACCTCGTGGCAGCTGGGGCACCGGGCCTCATAGTAATCGGATCCACCGACAAGGACCGTGGGAGAATCCCATGGCGCGGGCTTTCCGTCGATGATCCGCTGGGTACGTGTGGCAACACCGTGGCACTTCTGACAGATGGCCGTGAGCAAAGAGAGCTCGTCTGCAAGCGACATCAGGGTAGGCATCACCCCGAACGGCTCTCCTCGGAAGTCCTGATTCAGCCCCGTGACGTACACTTCGCATCCGTCCCTCAAGATCTCCTGGATCCTGGGAACGATCTCCTCGCCGAAGAACTGCGCCTCCTCGACAGCCACAACACAGCGACCCTCGATGGTCACCTCTGTGGGGCTGGAGACCACATGCGCGCTCATCTCCGTACCAAGTCGCGAACGCGCCTTGTCGCCGTCACGCGTATCGACCGCATGCTTGAAGATGACGATCTCGTCACCGATGACACGATGTCTGGAGAGCAGTCGGATCAGCTCGCCGGTCTTGCCGGAGCTCATACAGCCTACGATCACATGCAGCCGCCCGGGCTTTCCGCTCACCAGCGCCTCCTCACTTCGCGATAACCTGCGCGTATCAGCATACCGCGTGAGCGCCCCGATTGCGGCTGCACGATCATCGGCTCGGCAGCTGCCGGCTCACTCGAGTCGCGTGGAGCAGAAACCGAGCGCCTGAGCAGCTCGTTCAGAGTTGCCGCAAACGTTGGGGCCGAGGTACCTGGAACGGAAGGATTCGAGCGGTCCACTATGGTCGCCCTGCAGCATGTCAGGCAGGTCGGCCAAAGACCCGAAGCTCAGCCCCTCAAAGAGATTCGCACTCTTGTCCCATTCGGGCTTGAGCGCAAGCACACGTCTCCCCGTTGCCGAGAAGTAGAGCCCATCGGTGAACCGGGTGGTGACAAGCGTGTCGGCCATACCTAGGAGTTCGAAGTGCTTGAAGCATCCCTGCGCCTCGAACAGGTGGTCCGCCCAGCAGGCAGGGTGATCCGCCAGCATCTCGCGAAGCCCGGGCACGGCAGCAACCACGAAGTGCTGTTCTGTCAGACGACCCAACAAGTCGTCTAGATCAAGACCTGCGAACAGCTTGCGAGCCGGATAATGCGACAACAGTACGATCACCGTCCTGCCCTCGGCCTGAGGGCAGTAGTCATAGAGCCGGGACGTCGCCTGGATGCGGGACTCGGAAGACACGAGAGAGTCAACAGCCGGTAGGCCTGACGCCACGACTTCTCCACCGTAGACTGAGCGCGCTCCGTCACTGAACGTGTCGCTTTGGACGATGACGTGTGTGTATGGAGAGTCCTCCAACGCCTTGAGCGTTCTTCCGTCAACGAACTTCTGCCTTGGAGGACAGAGCAGGATCGCCTGCTGGTCCTCTCGAACGTCAAAGCCCCGCATAGAATCCGTCGCACACACCACCATGTCGGCTTTAGAAATGGCCGCGCACGCCTCGGCCTTGACGCGTCCCAGGCGCTCCCCCTTCGAACGCCCAAGGTTGCAGAAGTGGTAGTCGATTCTGCAGTGGCCAGCCAAAGGGAGAAGCGCGTTCCTGAAGCACACAAGATTCTGCGAGAATCCCGCTCCGGTTGCATCGAAGAACAGGACGTCCCTGGAGACAAGCTGAGACCCACTCATCTCCCGGCCCTCCCTTCGTGAAGGTAGCCGCGGATGAACCCGGCGACCCTCGCCGCGCTACATCCATCGCATGCACCCATCTGCATGTTCCTGAACTCCTGCAGGTCCTCGGGAGCACATTGGAAATCGCAAGACATGATGAACTCCTTCAGCTCCTCATGATCGTGCAGCACGCTTGCCGGCAGGACTGACGGAAAATCAAAATAGAATCCCCTGTCATACTCCGCCAGGTCAGGGCAGTACAACGCGATAGGACGGTTCAGAAGAAGGTACTCGAATATCACCGTTGAGTAGTCCGTGATCAACAGATCAGCCACTGGCATCAGTTCCCCGGTCGTCAGCCCCTCGATCTCCAACAGATTGTCGTAGTGGCTCCGGCCCAGTAGGCGTCTCGTTATCAGAGGATGACGCGATATCACGAACACAGTGTCTGGTGGCAGAGACCGTGCAAGATCCGGAAAGTCGATCCCGGACTTGAAGACGGTCCGGTCTCCGCCGGTGTCTCTGAAGGTTGGCGCGTAGAGAATGACCTTGCGGCCCTCAAGTTCAGGGTGGCGCTGATAGACGTAGGCCCGCGCGGCATCAACAGCTGCCGCATCGTAGAAGAAGTCCGTCCGAGGAACACCCAGCGCATGCACCGCCCGGGGAGCGACCCCGAAAGCTCTCGCATAGTGCTTCGCTGCAAACTCTGAACTCGCTATGACGGCATCGTAGTGCCTGTGTGCAGACACTTCATCCCCAAACGACGTCGGACCTGCGTCGAACCCGAACCGTTTGAAAGCTCCGCAGGCGTGCCACACTTGCACCACGTGCTGCCCGTCTCGGAGATCCATGTGCCGGAGATAGTGCATGTCGTAGTTGTCGAGCACGATGACCTTGCTGGTAAGCATCCTCATCTTGATCGAAAGAGCTAGTCGTCGCCGATGAGGATGACGCGACGCGACCATCACTCGTCGCGACCCCTTCAGGGCATCAAAGAGATGGATAAGATTCTCAGGCTGCCGACCATCGGAGCGGGACGTATAGAGGAACACCACACGCCTCAGCGGCATACGTCTTGCCAAGCGCAAACAGAGTCCTGAGAAGAGGTCGATAGCACGGTTCCGTAGCCATTGCCTCTGAATGGAGGACCGCCTCTTCGCAGCACTGCCGGTGGCGACAGCCGCATTCTCTTGGTCCTGGCCCGGCGAAACGTGGTGTACCAGACCCGGCGAACCGCTCTGGTGAGGGTAGACCAGCGTGTCTTTCACGACACGAACGTAGGCTTCATTGCACAGGGAGCCCACATCCAGATCTATCGAATCAGCGAACCTGATCCCTGCTGCGGACAAGAAGGCGCTACGGAACATCACCACGCTGTGAGTCACGGAGTTCAGCGAGGAGAGCACACCCGGACTGCACGCTGCGGCATCGTGGTTCGTGTGTTCGATTGCCCGGTGTAGCTTGCGAACCGCATCGGGAGCGTAGCTGAGCCCGCTCTGCGACAGGATGAAGAACTCGGTCCCGCACAGCTGCAGCGCGGCATCATAGAAGTCGCCCCGGGATATGCATTCACAAGCGACAACGTACCCAGGAATGCGTACGCCTGCCTGCTCCAGGGATTTCATCGACCGGGCAGGAACGACCACCCGTATCCTCGGCAACTGCTGCGTTACCAGACTCTCCAGGGTGGCCTGCAGCGCCGAAGGGTCAAGCGCCTCATCCCACACCGCAACGGTCACTAAGGCACGTGCGGATGCTTCCTCCAGAGTCTCAGGCACATCCTCCAGACACAGAGAAGAGAACTCTCTGACAAGGAGTGTCCACGCGCCATATGAAAGTGAACCGCGTATATCTTCCAGTCGGTCAGCGATCAGAGTCCCAGCACCGGGCGCCGCAGTACCCAGGCGTCGATACTGGAGATTGAGCAGAGTGAGGGCCTCTTTCCTGAGGAGTGCCTCCACATACCGGCTCGGCATAGGGAGCATCTGCAGGTCGGCTGAATGTGCGCCCATCTCCAAGCTGAGCTGCTCCGTGGCTCTTTCGCGCATCAAACGATAGCCCTCCTGCAGGCCCTGGAGGGAGCCCGCTGTTACGGACTGGACGATTGAAAGCTGCCCTGTGAACGGACGGTGTCGATAGCAGTAGACCTGCTCCTCGAGAGTGACGATTCGCTGAGATACCCACGCAAAAGACATGTAGAACAGCGCGTCCTCGGCAAATGAGATCTCAGTGAATCTGAGGCGGTGTTCGTCGACCACCGAGCGTCGAAATAGCTTCGCCCACACGGCAACCAACCAGAGCAGCTTAGGATCATACTTGCCAAGAGCTTCAGCGGAGAACACCTCGCGAGAACCCCGTGCCCCCCACTCCCTCATCCCATCAAAGGATACGTAGTTAGCGAAGACGAGATCTGCGCCGAGACTTTCAGCGCGGTCATACATGGCCTTCAGCGCATTCGGCCGGAGCTTGTCGTCTCCATCCAGAAAGCAGACATAGCGGCCTCGGGCATTGTCTAAACCCAGGTTGCGCGCGGCCGCGACTCCGCCACGCTCCAACCTGAAGGACCGGACAGCACGATACTTGCGGCAGTAGCGCTCGACTATCTGTGGCGTGCTGTCGGATGAACCGTCATCTACAACGAGGACTTCGACGCCGCGAAGCTTCTGCGCCAGTACTGAATCGAGGCACTCCTCAAGGTAGTCTTCGACGTTGTACGCCGGGACAATCACCGATATCCGTACCAAGATCTACTCCCCCATAAGGAACACGTACAAAAAGCCCGCCCCCCTCAGAGCGGTATGGCACTCGCAGCATACTGCGCCAGTCTGGATCTATTTGCAAACGAGCACTCGTTCACCCGTGAAACGCAGGAACCACCAGCTCATCCACCACGCGCGCGCTGGCACGGCCGTCTGCGATGTCAAAGGAACGCTCTCTGAATGTCTGCACGACGCTGGTATCCAGCTCTCCGGTCGCCAGGTGCTCCGCCAGACTCGCCGACGAAGTGAACAGCGGCCCGGGGATGCCGGTCTCATAGTCGAAGTAGAAGCCGCGCTCCGCCTCGTACTCAACGTAGTCCGGGGCGAAGAACAGCATCGGTTTGCCAAGCAGCGAGTACTCGAATATCGCGCTTGAGTAGTCCGTTATGAGCACATCGCTCATCAGCATCAGCTCGTTGATGTCACCGTAGTCAGAGACATCAAAGGCGAAACCGGAGCCTGAACCGCCCAGATCGACAGCGCCACGCACGAAGGGATGGAGCTTTACCAGCACCACGTATTCATCGCCGCAAGAAGAGCGCAACAGATCAAGATCGAGGTAGTCGCCGTACTCGGCCACGTGCGCACTGTCCCCGCGGAAAGTCGGCGCATACAAGATCACCTTTTTGCCCTCGGGGATCCCGTATCTTGCCCTGACTTTGCGTCCTATCTCGCCCTCATTGCGCTGAAAGAGCACATCGGTTCGGGGAATGCCAAGCACCACGAACGTCTCTTCCGGCTGTCCGAACGCTTCTGAGTAGTACGGAATGGCAGACCGGGAGGCGACCAGACAGTACGTGTAGTTCGAGTGGATACGGACCTGCTTGAGAAGCTCCTTGCTTGCGCCAAAACTGCGATCGGCAACGCTGTAGCCCACCTTCTTGAAGGCGCCACAAGCGTGCCAGGTCTGGATTATGGTCGTCGCCTTCTTGGGTTTGATCACGTAGATGGGGAAATAGTAGTCATCCACGATGAATACTCTGGAAGTGGCGAGATGATACTCGCCAACGATGGCTGCCCATAGAGTGGCCAGCTTCCCCGAAAGTCCCGCCGAAGAACGATGCGTGTGCACAACCACTCGCGCGGACAGGTCCTCACGGCGGGAGAGCTCGTCACCGATCGCCTTCAGGTTGCCCCGTGCCCGGGAAGCGCTGCTTGATGCAAGGACCACCTTGTCCTGAACCGGAAGAGGATAGAACAGCGCGTAGGCCAGCCTCAACATCCACTTCCTGGCGAAGACCAGAACGGCAGCGCTCATCTTCCCAGGACCACTGCGTCGATCACTCGATCCGTTGCACCGCCGCGCACGTCGCCGAAGTGACGGGTCGCGAACTCGGCGACCTTCTCCGCCTCAAAGTCGCCGTCACGCAAAGCGGCCATCAGGTCATCGAACGTAGCGACGACCTTCCCCGGCACGAACGACTCGAACTCCTCATAGAAGTCCCTGGTAGATATGTACTCCTCAAGATCGTAGGCATAGAAGAGCATCGGTACGCCGAGAAGGGATGCCTCGAACACCAGAGATGAATAGTCGGTGATCGCAACATCAGCGATGAACAGAAGGTCGTTCAGCTCACGCATGTCTGTCGCATCGAGAATACGATCGCGGTACTCCTCAGGCACGGATAAGGCCGTTGTGACGAACGGGTGCATCTTCAGAATGACGACAGCGCCCTCTCTCACGCACAGCGCATGGAGCGCATCGAAGTCGATCTTGTCGACATCGTAGTAGGCGTTCTTGGGACCTGTACCCCTGAACGTGGGAGCAAAGAGCCACACTTTGCGATCACGCGCGAACGGGAACGCAGAATATGCCTCAGCCCTTACGCGCTCGGCGTACACGGAGTCGTAGAAGGGGTCCAGCCGCGGGATGCCTGTGGGGATGACCCGCTCTTCAGGAATGCCGAACGCCTCGGCATAGAAGGGGACGTCGTGAGCGGAGCTGACGATGGCGTGAGTGTAGCTACGATGGTCTTTCGAGAATGGGTTCGGACCCCCTGGCTTGCCGACTCGGCTGTAGCCCACCGTCTTGAACGCACCGGAAGCGTGCCAGAGCTGGACCAGCTTCACCTGAGCATCCAGCTCCACCTTGTAGACCATCGGCTGGAAGTCATCCATGAACACGACATCCGCGATAGCCAGGTATGCGGTGAAGAGCCACTTGTCCATGAAGCCCCGCCGCGCCCTGATGCTGGGCTTGAACTTCGTGTACAAACGGTAGTCCGCGCCCATGCCGCGCTCGATCATCCGGTCGTGGATGAACTGCAGGTTACCCGACAGGGTCGCCCGGGAGTCGGACGTGAACAGTATCCGTCGCCCGTTCTTGGGGAGCAACGTGTTGAAGACCCAGAAGGTCGAGCGATACACATTCTGACGTAGGCTCTTGAGCCAGGGCCCAAACGAAACCCTACGGCGCCCCGCGCCCTTCGTCCGCACGTAGGCCACTTCCAGGGAGAATGCCGCTGCCCCATTCGAGACAGGCAGGATCGAGTAGCTCCAACTGCCAGACCGGAAGATGCCACCGTATCCCTGGACAGGTATAGAGAGCCCTTCGGCGATTGCCAGGGCAAGGGGCTCACCGGTCATCGCCGTGGCCTTGAGCGTCCAGGAGCCGCTCTTGAGAGCCGTGGCGCCAAGACCCTGCGTCACGTTGTACCGGATGAGGATCCGCCCATCGCCCACGCTCCAGTGGTGTATCGGAGAACGGACGCCTGTCAGCGCGTTCTCGAAATACATCTCCTGAATAGAATCCGGACCGGCATCACCCTCGAGCACCCCTTCGATGAGCAGCTGCACGCGTTGCCACGTGACCGAATCGACTGTGAGCCTCATATGCGACGATTCCATCACGAAACCCTCAGTCATTCTCAAACTCATAGTCGATACGTGTGATACCGGTGCCTATGAACTCATCCTGTTCGATGGTGAAGGGCCTCTTGTTCGAGTAGCCCACATAGAAGGCGGCCTCGTTGTTCCACAGCTCCCCTGAAAGGGCGTAGGTCCCGGCCAGAAGATTGGGGCTTCGCAAACGAACGCGCAGCGTGTGCTTCCCGACCGTGGAAGCGATGGTGTTGTCGGGATTCTGCTTGTCGGCCATGAACACTTCATGGTACTCGGCGTTACGGACGGTGAAGCAGAACGTCAGCTTCTCCACAGGGCGCTTCACTTCATACCGGAACTCGAACAAGACATCCTCGCCGTACTTGAAGTTGGTCGTCTTCTCGCCGGCCTGATTGTGCATGCGGAAGCCCGTGATCTTGACCACGTCGGACTTGTCCATTGGAGGTGCCTCATCCTTCGGCGCAACCGCCTTCGCCCTACGGCGTTCCTCCCGGAGAAAGTCCTCGTACTGCGTGATGACGTCGCCTAGCTCGCCTTCCGCCATCACCACGCCCTTGTCTAGCCACACTCCACGCGTACAGAAAGCCTTGACCGTGAACAGGGAGTGGCTGACGAACAGGATCGTCTTGCCCTCCTTGCGAAAGTGCTGCATCTTGTCGATGCACTTGAGCTTGAACACATCATCGCCCACCGCGAGCACCTCATCGACGATAAGGATGTCGGGGTCCACACTGACCGAGACGGCAAACCCCAGACGCGCTTTCATCCCGCTTGAGTACGTCCTTACCGGCTGGTTGATGTGGGTGCCGATGTCTGCGAAGTCGATGATCTCTTGCTTCTTCGCTTCGACTTCATCGCGAGGGATGCCCATCGCCAGAGCCCTAAGGTAGATGTTCTCCTCGCCCGAGAGCTCCTTGTCGAAGCCAGAAGTGAGCTCCAGCATGGCTGAGACTCGGCCGTTCACCTCCACGTCACCCGAGGTCTGCGAAGCGACTCCGGTGATGATCTTGAGCAGGGTCGACTTGCCCGAGCCGTTCTTGCCCAGGATGGCTACGACCTCTCCTGTGGGAAAGTCGAGGCTGATGTTGTTAAGAGCGGTGAACTTGCGCGATCGATCTGTGCGCCTGAAGACATCCAGCGCACGGTCTATCGAGGACTCATAGAGCCTGTATGTCTTGGTCAGACCACTGACCCGAACCGCGTTTCCCATCGGATACGTCCCTACAGGATGTCGGAGAACTCTTTGTGCAACTTGGCGAACAGGAAGCTCGTGAACAGCGTGAGTGCGGTCATGAGCACCCAGAAGTAGACGGTGTACTCCCACTCAACGAAGAACCAGCGTTCCAGAACGAAAGCGTTTCGATAACCCTGGACGAGATAGCACACCGGATTCAGCATCACGATGTACCGCACGATGCCGTGCAAAGTATCGACCGACCAGATGATGGGCGTCAGCCAGAAGAGGGCGGTCATGATCGACTTGACCATGTGACCCACATCATGACTGACGGCCGTGAGCGTCGAGAGCATCGTTGACACGACAAAGGCGAACGTCAGAGTGCAAAGCGTGTAGTAGAAGAGCTCGAAGATATAGACGCTAAGACCGTAGCCCGAAAGTATGAAGATGACGACCACGATGCCTACCAGCATAAGGTGAACGAAGTAGAGGGAAAGCACCGTGAACACCGGTATCGTGGCCACCGGATAGACCATCTTGGTCACAAGATGGCTGTTCGCCCGTATGGCGGCCCCCCCGATGGTCAACGCGTCCGAGATGAAGAACCAGCAGACGATTCCGGGCAGGAACCACAGGAGGAACGGGGCTCCGTCCACGGGCTGATTTCCCCTGAGCCCCACCTGGATCGCGAACCAGTAGACCGAGATGAACACCATGGGCCGCACGATACCCCAGAAGATGCCGAGAATAGAGCCGCTGTAGCGCTTCACCAGGTCGACCCTCGCCATATCAAGGGTCCTTCTGAAGTACCTTATGTTAGTCACGACGATGTCGCGAAGGCTCATTATGGCAGTACGCACGTCGTGCTTCTCCTCAGAAATGGAACGCGCCGCGGCGGGGCGACATGAGCCCACCGTTGCAGGTTACGCCTATTCTCGCTCAAAGAGCGTTAAGAGGGAAACCGTCGAGTAACGGCATGGATGCATGTCTGCAGACTCTGGGATAGCATAGTATGGTTGATGCTTCACGATCACTCAACCCTGATCACAGCGTGGAAGGTGCAGCTATGGGTATCGGAATGATCATCTTGGCAGGTGGCGTAGGCTCCCGCATGGGCAAGTCGACGCCGAAACAGTATCTACTCCTGGGCGGCAAGCCCATCATCGTGCATGTGCTGGAGAAGATCGATGCGTTGACGGATCTGGACCAGGTCGTGATCACCTGCCCGGCAGAGCACCTGGACGAGACTCGCGAGCTGCTGAGGCACCGCAACTTCGGGACATCGTTCGACTGCATCGAGGGCGGCGAGACGCGGCAGGCCTCCGTCATGAACGGACTCTCGGCGCTGAAGGACTGCGAGACGGTGATAATCCATGAGGCAGTCAGACCTTTCGTCTCCGTGGATGAGTTCAGGCACCTCATAGACAGCGAGTGCGAGAACGCCATCTACGGGATCCCGATCCCGTTCACTGTCCTTGTAGGCAACGAGCGCGTCGAAGGAAACCTCGAGCGCACGGAACTCGTCAACGTCCAGCTACCTCAGAAGTTCGACGCAGCCAAGCTTCGAGAAGGCCACGAAAAGGCCCTTGCTGAAGGCTTGAGCTTCACAGAAGACGCAAGCCTGTTCCTTCACTACGGGCTTGGCACAGTCCGGATCCTTGAAGGATCGGAGCTGAACATCAAGATCACCCATCCAAGCGACCTGGTCATCGGTGAGGCACTGTACGCCGAATACATCCTGGGGAAAGCGTAGGAACCATGAAGACCTGCATAATCACGGGCGCAAGCCAGGGCATCGGCAGAGCTGCCGCGATACGCATGAGCGAAGAACCGGGTGTAAGAAACATCGTCCTTATCGCCCGGAACGAAGCCGCTCTGGAAGAGACAGCCGCCGCGATGAACCGGCACGGAACGAACGTGAAGATCGTCCCGTTCGACCTGGCTGACCTGGATGCTATCGAAGGGCTTGTGAAAGACATCTACGATGAGTTCGGGGGTATCGACCTACTGCTCAACATCGCAGGCTACGCGGACCCTCGCTCTCTCCTGGACACGACCATCGAGAACCTCACGCGCACCTTCACCATCAACGTGTTCTCACTTGTGGTGCTCACGCGCGAGTGCGCGAAGTACATGAGGAACCGGCAGTCCAAGGTGCTGAACGTGGCCTCGACCGCCGGTGTCACCTCTCGGCCGGGTTGGCTCTCTTACGCTTCCTCGAAAGCCGCGGTCGTATCGATCTCCAACACTCTTGCCGACGAGCTCGCCGAGTACCAGATCAAGGTCTACTGCGTTTCGCCAGGCAGATGCGCAACCGAGCTCAGAAGGACACTCGCACCCGAGGAAGATCCTTCAACGATCATGCAGCCAAGCCATGTGGCCGATGTGATCGCCAACCTGCTAAGCGATGAGGAGACGTGTCTGGATGGACAAAACATCATAGTCCGCCAGAATCCGTCAATCTCAGGATGAACCGCCTGGAGTATCTGCTCTCCGCATTCGCCCTGCGCGTCTGCCACTTCTTGTTCAGACTTGCGCCGGTCGATCAGAACAAGATCGTGTTCGCCTCTGCGAGAGCCGATGTGCTGGAAGGCAACCTGAAGCACCTGCACAGTGCTATCCGGCGGGAACGTCCGGATCTCAAGCCCGTGCTGCTTTTGGAGCGATACTCCTACGACTTCGTCGGCAAGCTCCGATACATGTTCAGACTCGTCCGCGGCGCCTATCATCTGGCCACCGCGCGCTTCTTCATCGTTGACAACGCCTACCTGCCGCTGCATGTGGCCAAGCACAGAAAGGGCACCACTGTCATCCAGGTCTGGCATGCGGCCGGGGCCCTGAAGAGGTTCGGCGTGGATATCTCTGCTCAAGAAAGAACGACCGAGAATCGCTTCGTCCACCGCAACTACGACTATGTGGTCGTAGGTTCCACGGCGGCCATTGCGCCTTATTCCTCGGCTCTCCGAACAGACCCCGCGCATGTGATCGCGCTCGGCACCCCCAGGACTGACTACTTCTTCGACGAAGATGCCCTCGCCAAGACAAAGGCCAGGTTCTTCGCGAAATACCCTGAACTGAAGGGCAAGAAGCTCGTCTTGTACGCTCCCACTTTCCGGGGACACGGGCAGAAGAAGAAGCCGTACGCGGGCCTGGACTTCGCAGCCCTACGCAAGGCCCTCCCCGACGACTACGCATTCATCAACAAGAACCATCCCGTTCTCGACGTACATAGCGAGAAGCCTGGCGACTACGATGTCGCCGCGGACTCCTTCGACATCAACGAGCTCTTCCCGATAATCGATGTCTTGGTGACTGACTACTCATCGTCGATCTTCGAATACGCACCGTTCAGAAAGCCGCTCGTCCTTCTAGTCGACGACCTCGAAAGCTACTCGAAAGACCCGGGGCTCTACATCGACTACGGGACAGCGATGATCGGGATGCAAGCTGTTGACACCGACGGGGTGGCTCGGGCGATCCTCGAAGAACCGTTCGACCCGACGTCGTATGACGCCTTCATCGAGGAACACTGTCATCTCATGGATGGCCATGCCAGTGAGCGATTCGTGGACTGGTTCAACCGGCTCTAAGGCGTGGAGACATCGCGCCAGGCTGCGCGCCTGACCACAGTCGGGATCGACGTGTTATCCAGGTAGGGACCGCGCACAGGATCGTCCCCCACCGCGTACTCAAGAAACAGACGGGCGCCTACGCCATGCGCAAACAACGGCACCAGTGAGTTCGTGTGGTGCGTCGTGTTCCATCGCATCCCGGGAAGGGATCCGGATGATGAAGGAGCAAGACCGAGGCCCTCTTCGGACATTCGAATCCCCTTCATGTCCACACCCGCCAGGTAGCCTGTCTCGTGGTCTGCGAGCACGACAAGAAGCGTCTCGTCCCAGCGAGAGCCCTCTGCAGCCCAGGCTATGACCACATCGACGGCGGCGTTGAAGTCCATCTGCTCTTCGATCATTCGCCCGGACTGATTGGCGTGGCTCGCCCAATCGATAGCCCCGCCCTCGATCACCAGGACGAAGCCATCGGCATCTTCATCGAGGACATTGAGCGCCGCCGCGGTCATGTCGGCAAGCGACGGGATCCCCTCATTGAGCGGAACCTCGAAGGGCGCTGCGTCAACCTCACCGCTTCGGCGCTGGTTGAGCGTCTCGGCCACCTGCGCAACCCCGAGCACTCTAACGGGAGTCTCGCCCACTGCCAGCGCCGCAAACTCCTCGGATGAGTGGATGAAGGTCCAAGGATCAAGGTCTCCGTCACCGTCCGAGTCATTGGGTGCGAGGCCCTGCGTGACAGCGGACCAGGTGTCTTTCCCTCCGACGTAGGTGTATCCGTACGGGTTGGATGCAGGCTTGGCGTCGGCGTCGAAACCGGGATGCCCTGCACCCATGATCACATCCAACCTGGAATCCAGCAGCATTGCGGTGGCGATTCCCTGGTAGTCATCCCGGGAGTCAGCGTGCACACTGAAGCCTGCCGGTGTCGCGTGGGAGAACGGCACCGTCGTCACCACGCCGGTTGCCTTCCCCCTCTTCTCGGCGGTCTCGAACAGGTGCTTGAGAGGCACCTGATCGGCTCCTGATCCAACAACGCCGAGCGCGGCATTCTGGGTCTTTGCGCCTGTGGACATGGCCGTGGCTGCCGCCGCGGAGTCTGTTGGCGTATCCAATACGTAACCGGGTTCATTCCAGGCGCGGGCAGGGTCATAGCCATTGCCGTCAAGCGAGAACGTCGAAACAGCCATCTGGACTTCGAACTGCTCATAGGCCTGGGTTCCAGTCGTGCCGGATGAATACAGATCGGCTGCAGCCACGTGGTTGAAGCCCATACCATCGCCGATCATGATGACGACGTTGCTGGCCAACGGCTCGCTTTTCGGCGGCACCAGGGGCGAAGTGGAGTCGTCCGGATAAGGCGACGGCGAAGTCGGGGGCTGTAACGCAGGGTTCACGCAGCCCGCGACTAGCACGCACAGCAACAGGGTCGCCACCTTGGCTCCAGGGCGCATCACAACTCCGAACCGCTCAGTGCGAAACCGTCAGGACTCTAATCTAGCAGCGATCCGATCTGGTCGCGCACCGAATCCTTCAAGACCGACGACCCTCCAAGGAAGTGCACTGTGCCTATGCTTCCGCTGGCCTCCGTAAGCAGGGCTTTTGGGTCAGGCGATAGGTTGGTGCCGCCGGTAAGCAAGATGACAGTGCCCTTCATAGAGCCCAGCATGCCACCCGCAAGCGCGTCAGGGAAGTCCTGCCCCGTGGCAACGGCAACGCCATCCCAGATGAGCCCACAGGACTCGACGCCGTACTCGGCAATGAGGGCTCCGGTGTCATAGCGATCATCCCCGGCGATCCGCTCGGCGCTTCCCAAGGCAGATCGCGCCGCAGTCTCGAAGTCCTGGGATACGGCTGCTGATCCGCCCAATATGATCACACGCTTGACCCCGTCCGCCTTCATCTGAGAGATGAGCGTAGCCGGGTCTTCGGCGGGATTGGAAAGGTAGATGGGCCATTTCCGGAATGCCGAAAGCGGCGAGGCGGCAAGGGCGTCAGGGAATGTGACTCCCGTCGCCACGAACGCGGTCCCATCCCAGCCGGCACCCGCCTTGGCGATGGCAGCCTGAGCAATCTTGCGAGCCGTCGAGTAGCGTGTCGCCTCACCGTACCGCTTGATCGTCGTGATGCCGGCGCTGCGCAGTGAGCTCTCTACAGAAGTGCTGACGGCACCCGTGCCTCCCAGGATGATCGCCGTCTTCGCGCCCAGCCGCTGGATCTCAGCCTTCACCGTGGACGGAACGCTCGTCTTCTCGACCAGTAGTATCGGAGCATTGTAGCCGCCGGCAAGTGCAGCCCCGCCGAGCGCGTCGGGGAAGCTACGCCCGGTTGCCACAAGCACGGTATCCGCGCCGTTTGGAAACGCCTTGGCCGATATCTTGACCGCGGTCTCAAAACGGTTCGAGCCCTCGACCTTGACCATACTCAAGCCGACCGGATCGAGGGGTGACTTCGGCAGCCAGGACGCCGTAGAAGACCTATTGATCCCCCCCGACTGGGTCTGCGCCTTCACGTAGACACGGAAACCGAGCGTCGACTGGCCTATGTTCCGCTGGTGATAAGCGACGCCCCAGGCGTTGGTCTTCGTCGTATACGTGAGCGTGGTCGTCTTGTGCGTCCACGTGAAGGTGACCGGCAGTCCCGATATGGGCTTGCCTTTCTCGTTCAAGATCACCGTCCGGACAGTCAGGAGCGTGCCTTGCTCCGGCGAGTGGTTGGAGACGCCGGTCTTGATGTAGCCGATGACCTCGGTCGGAATCAGTGTTGCCGATGAAGTGCTGGACTTCCCTCCACATTCGGAGGTGGCAGTGACCACGAGCGGCTTGTTGTAGGTCTCCTTGCCCAGCAGCTCCCAGCTCGTCGCCAGTCCGTTCTCATCTGTGAATTCGATGTCAACCACTGTCCCAGCGATCTTGGGCCAGGTGAACCGGACAAGCACTCCCTCGATAGGATCGCCTGATGCGTCGACCACCTTCGCATCCACACGGGCCAGTTTGTCACGCCCGACATAGGTGGTCGGCACAGAAGCGCTGACCGTACCGGGGCCGGATACTCCCTCAGCGTCTGCGATCGAGCGGATCACATCCGCCAGGCCGTTGACCACCATCGAGAGATTCGACTTCGTGATGGAATCGACTGTCGAGTTGTAGCCGGAAGACGCATAGGCGCTCCGCAGAGAAGCGTACGTGGCACGACTCGCCAGCGCCATGTCGACGGTCTGCTGGCGGATATCTGTGACGGCGCGTCGCGACCGGGGCGTGATCCAGCCCGCTGCGTCCCCGGGGTCGCGATGGTTGGAGTCGACTTCCAGCTCGTACGCCAGGTGGTCGGCGGCATCGGCCTCGTTGTAGAACGTGTGGTACGGCACGCCTATATCGGAGTAGTAGTGCGACAGCAGGCCGAGGTACTCGCTAGCCTCTGTGAGCCGGCCCTCCTGGTAAGCGACCACGGCATCGTAGTACAACTCGGCGACCTTCGCCGGCGCACCCCGATAGTCGCCATCCACCATGAACGTATGGTAGATCTTGTCCTCATCGCCATAGAGCGTATCGGGGTCGTCCGTCTTGAGAAGCGCCGCTTCTCTGTCGACCCATGTCTCACCCGAGAGGTCCAACGCCTCGTCAAGGACCCAGTCATGCGTGCCATAGCCGTTTCCGTCATCAGGACCATTCGACCAGGCAAAGGCCAGGGACGGCGCGCACAACATGGAGACGGCCACCATCATCGCGACGAGACCTTGTTTGCTCAGCATTGAGACTCCTGTCATGTGGGGTATTCAGCCTCGTACCACTCAATATCGGTCGCTATAAGCGCACACCTTAATCGAACAAGACGACCGGCAGAGCGAGTAGTAGAATGTGGAACGGTCAGCTCAAGCCAAAGCCATTGGCGCCATGAACTCATGCCTGATGCGCTGACATGACTAGGGGGAACAAGGACAGCCGTGAAGCGCATTCGTTATTCTCGTAGGGTTCTGCGCGCGTTCAGCATACTCACCTGCATCGCCGCCACCTCTGTGCTGTTGATCTGTGCAGCACGCATCTGGACCGACTTCCGCTGGTATCAGAGCCTTGGACAGCAGTCTGTGTTCATCACCCAGATCTCCGCTCAAGGCATCGTGTGGCTCGCTGCCGCACTGCTGGCTTTCGTCCTACTCTATATACCTGCTCGCGCCGCGCGCTCTATCGTGGGACGCTCGAGCCTGTCGTCCGGTCTCGCGCTTGGAGGCTCGATCCTGTTCGCCGTGTTCAGCGGCTGGAACATGTCCAAGCAGTGGATGACCTTCCGGATGGCGGTCACCAAGCCATCGTTCGGCGTGACAGATCCCCTGTTCGGCAAAGACGTTGCGTTCTTCGTATTCAAACTGCCGGCCCTCGAGCTGCTGAGCGACTGGTTCAGTGGGCTGGTGGTGCTCGCGATCCTGTTGTCGCTGGGCGTCGTGTTCCTGGCGATGTGGGCGGGTGTCGCCGAGAAAATGGATGCCCGCTGGCGCGACTTCAGGGCACTGGGCATGCGCCTTGTAGGGCTGCTGTTCGTAGTGGCGGCATTCGACTTCCGCCTGAAGATATGGGGTCTGGACCTGTCGTCGCGTACCTCACAGACCGGAGCATCGTACACCGACGTTCATGCTCAGCTGCCGGCCTACTGGATTCTCGCGGGGGCGAGCATAGTCCTCGCAGGAATACTCATAGCGTCCGCGCGTTCGCGGAAGTGGCGACTGCCGACGGCCTCCGTTGCGGTCTGGGTCGCAGCGGTCCTCGTGCTGGGCACAGCCTGGCCGGCAGTGGTCCAGGGCCTGGTCGCCACGCCCAACGAAGCCTCGGTAGAGCTTCCCTACATCGAGGACAACATCGAGATGACGCGGGAAGCGTTCGACCTCGCCTCGGTTGAAGGAGAGACCTACCCGGCGTTGGCGAGCCTCACGGCTACATCGGCTGAGAACGCAAGCGTGCTGGGAGACGCCCGCCTATGGACCCCGAAGACGGTTCAGACGGCGTATGAACAGCTACAGACGATCCGCCCCTACTACGAACTCTCGGCCATCCAGACCGACCGCTACGAGGTCAATGGGGAGCTTCGAGAGGTGCTCGTAGCCGCGCGTGAACTCGATACGGAGTCCCTCCCCTCGCAGGCCCGCACCTGGGTCAACGAGCATCTCGTCTACACGCATGGATACGGGCTGGCGATCAGCTCGGTCAGCGATGCCACCGAACAGGGCTTCCCGGTGTTCTACGTGGGAGATGTCCCGCCCAAGATCGCAGAGACCATTGAAGCCGGGTCTCCAGATCTGATCACCGAGCAGCCTCGAATCTACTTCGGCACCAACGACAGCGACTACGCGATCGTGGACACCGGACTCGATGAGTTCGACTATCCTTCGAGTGAGACCAACGTGACATACCGCTACGAGGCCGAGAGCGGCATCCCGATGGGTTCCGGTGCCGAGAAGGTCGCCTGGGCGATACGGCTCGGATCCGAGCAGATCCTCTTCTCGGACTACATCGACTCCGATAGCCGGGTGCTCATCTACCGGGACGTCAAGACGCGTGCCGAGAAGATCGCCCCGTGGCTCACCTTGTCCGAGGAGCCTTATCCCGCACTGGTGGATGGCAGGATCGTGTGGATCCTCGACGCCTACACCTCCACCGACCACTTCCCGTACTCGCAGACGATCGATGGTGGCATCAACTACATGCGTAACTCGGTGAAAGTGGTGGTCGACGCATTCACGGGAGACACCACCTTCTACGCCTTTGGAGCAGACCCCATCCGCGACGCGTGGGGCGAGATCTTCCCCACGGTGCTCACTCCCGGCACCGAGATCTCCGACTCGCTTGCGGAGCATCTTCGTTATCCCAAGCGCCTGTTCGCCGCGCAAGCCGAGATCTTCTGCACCTATCACATGACGGATCCTACGGCGTTCTACAACAAAGAGGACCAGTGGCAAGTCTGCAGCGACGGCGACGATGCGTTCTCGCCTTCCTACCTGATGCTCGACCTGCCCAGCGGTGAGGATGACAACGGTCTCTACCTTATGCAGCCGTACGCACCGGAGAACCGGGACAACATGATAGGTATAGTCGCAGCCGGGTGCGATCCGGACGACTACGGCGTTCGTACCGTCTACATGCTGCCGAAAGACCGCGTGGTCCTGGGGCCCGAGCAGGTGAGCGCCCAGATCAATCAAGACCCGGAAATCGCGCCCCAACTCTCCTTGTGGAACCAGCAAGGAAGGAGTGTCGTCTTTGGAGACATGCTCGTCCTCCCGGTGGAAGGGGCTGTCACCTATGTCCAGCCGATCTTCCTCAAGGCGGATAACTCGGCGATCACCGAGCTGGTAGCCGTTGTCGTGGTGAACGGCGAGCGTGTCCGAATGGGTTCCACCCTCGCAAGCGCCCTTGCCGAGACATTCACCACGCAGCAGGAACCCACCGATCTGGTCACTGAGGCAGCTCACGTCGACGCGCTGTTGAAAGAGGCCTTGACCGCCCAGGAGCAAGGTGACTGGGCCGCATACAGCGCCCGCCTCTCCGAGCTGCAGACCGCCCTCAACAGGCTTCAGGAAACCGAGACGTCAACCACATACTAGGACGGAAGCCTCCATGGGACACCGGATCGACCGCACACAGAACATCAGCAGGATGTGCATGATCTGCGGTACCGAGAACGACATGGGGCTGCATGCCCGCTTCTATGAGCTGGAGAGCAGCGAGCTGCTCGGCATCTTCAGACCCCTGGAGCAGCACCAGAGCTACCCCGGGCGCCTGCACGGCGGTGTCTCCTCGGCCATCTTGGATGAGACCATCGGACGCGCCATCAATATGAGCGACCATGACGCATGGGGTGTCACTGTGGAGCTCTCGGTGCGATTCCGCAAGCCCGTACCGCTGGATGCCGAGGTGCGCGCCGTGGCCCGCATAACCAAAGACTCGCGTCGTCTGTTCGAGGGCAGCGGTGAGATCCTCCTGGAAGACGGGACGGTTGCCGTAGAGGCCTCTGGCCGCTACATGAAGATGCCGATCGACAAGATCGCCGAGGGAGACTTCGACAAGGAGTGGTACGCCGACGAGCGGCCGTTCCCCGAGGAGATCGAACTGTAGCTCTCCAGGCCCTGCAAGCCCACGGCTTGAATGAGAAGTGGCCCCGCCGTTTCCAGCGGGGCCACCTGTGGCTCAGGGTCAGCCGAGAGGCTGCTGCTGCGTGATGCAGTGGACGTTCCCGCCGCCCAGGACGATCTCGCGCCCGTGGAAGGTGACGACCTCACGGTCGGGGAACAGGCCGCGCAACACCTCAACGGCCACTTCATCATGTCGATCGCCGAACACCGGCAGGACGACAGCACCGTTGCAGACGTAGAAGTTCACGTAGGAGGCGGGAACCTCATCGCCGGCTTCCCGCGGAAGCGTCCCTTCCACCACGTCGACGCCGCTTGTCTCCTCCACGGTATAGGTCATCGTGTCGGGCATGGGCATGGTGTGCACCTCGAGCGACCGACCCTTGGCGTCTGTAGCGCTCTTGAGGATCTCGAGGTTCTCGGCAAGGATCTCGTGTCTCCAGTCGCTCTCGTCATCGGTCAAGCCAGCCAGTACGACACCAGGACGCACGAAGCAGGCTACGTCGTCGACATGCCCGTTCGTCTCCTCGGGATCGATACCGCGCTTGAGCCAGATGACCTTGGTGATCCCCAGATACTCGGCCAGGTAGCCTTCGATCTCCTCGCGCGTCAGGTCAGGGTTCCGACCAGGCGAAAGCAGGCACTCTTCGGTCGTGATGACCGTGCCCTCGCCATCAACATGGAACGATCCGCCTTCAAGCACGAGCGGCGCCCGGTACCTGTCGATGCCCTCGATCTCGGCGATCTTCCGCGGTACCAACTCATCTTTGTCCCAGGGAGCATACAGTCCATCGTAGAGTCCGCCCCAGGCATTGAAGTGCCAGTGCACCAGACGTACGTGGCCATGGTCGTCCACGACGAAACTGGGACCGATATCGCGCATCCATGAATCGTTATTGGACATCTCAACCACGCGCACCTCATCCGGCAGCATCGCGCGTGCGTTCTCGAACTGCTCCGGGTTCACGCCCACGGTGACCGGTTCGAATCGTGCGATCGCACTCGCCACGGCAACCCATGCGCGCTGCGCAGGTTTCGCGCCGTTGCGCCAGTTGTCCGGGCGCTGCGGCCACAGCATCCAGGTGCCGGCGTGCGGCTCCCATTCTGCGGGCATGCGGAACCCGTCTGCTCGCGGAGTACTATCTATCGTTGCCATCGGTTCTCCTTCACACCGCTTGCGAATATGCTACGCAGCGGCCTTCAGTGTCTTTGCCTTCTTCGCGTGTGAGTGGAGCCAGAAGCCCACCGCCACCGAGATGACCGTACCGCCGCCGGTGATCGCATAAAAGGCGGCCAACGGCGTGCCCTCCGGCGGAGCGAGGAAGAACAGCGCCAGCGTGAACAGGATGCCCAGCTCACACATCACTGCGAATATCCACGCACCGGTATCGCCGCCGGGAACCATATAGGGTCGATGCTGATTGGGGAACTTCTTCCTCAGCACTACGATCGACGGGAACATGAGCAGGTAGGGCAACAAGAACACTACCGAGGACAGTGAGAAGATCGCCCAGAAGATGCCTTCGTTGTTGCCGAACAGTGCGTAAGTGATGATCGTGACCACCGTGGCGATGACGCCCATAAGGTAGAACGCGTAGTCGGGAGTGCCATTCTGAGGATGCTTGTGGCCGAAGACGCCAGGGGCAGCCTCATCCATGCCGGTTGCAGCGATGGACTCGTTGGCGCCGATGGACCATGTGACCATGTTGCCTATGAACGTGAACAGCACACCAAGAGCAACCACCACGAACACGGGTCCGGCCGCAGCTCCCAGCACGGAGTCGAACGCCGGACGCAATGCATCCACGATCCCCGTCTCGATCTGGATGTCGGCGACCGGTATTACGGCGAGGATGTCGAATGTGGCAAGCATGTAGGTGAACAGGATGGCACCGCCCGCACCGAAGATCATCTTCGGCACATCGCGCTTCGGATCATGGATCGAGTCGCCTACCGAGCTCATCAGCTCAAAGCCCATGAAGCTGTAGATGACGATGGGCAGGTAAGTGAGGTTGTCGAATGAGAACACGGGCACCCATTCGGACAGCGCGAAGCTGTTGGCAAGTCCACCGTTTTTCACAGCTGCTGCAACACCGGCGAGTCCAAGGATGATGAACACGACGATCTTCACACCGGCCGACAGGTTGGGAACCCACTTCGAGTACTTCATGGGCAGGACACCAACGAGCACCATGACCCATATCAACGCGATGACGACGAGAGCCTCTCCCCACAGGGGCAACGTGAGCCCGAAGGCCGCGCTTGCCGAGTAGAGGAAGAGAACGAACACGCTCGGCGCCCACAGCGCCACGTTGACCCAGTACAGCCAGGCCGTTACCGTGCCCCACTTGGGTCCGAAAGCCTCGCGGACCCATACGTAGATGCCACCATCGTCGGGCCAGGCGGCACCCAGTTCAGCGGTGACAAAGCCGTACGGGATGAAGAACAGGATGCCGAGGCCGATCCAGAACGTGAGTCCCTGGACGCCCATGGCAGCCGAAGACGCGATGGTGTCTCCCACCAAGATCGCAGACACCGAGAAGAGGATCATCGACGCTAATCCGAAGACCTTGTTCTTTGCTGGAGCAGTCTTCTCAGACATGCTCTCTCCCTTCCGAGAAGTGACCGATCAGGACAGCAGGGCCGTGGCGATGGGGTGCAGACGTTCATCCGACGGCATCTCATCGATGCCGATCAGGGCGAGCATCAGTGCTTTCTGGAAGTGCATGCGATTCTCGGCCTGGGGGAAGATGATGGAGGCTTCGCTATCGGCCATCTCATCGGTGACTTCCTCGCCGCGCATCGCTGGCAGACAGTGCATGAACTTGGCTCCCGGCTTCGTGTGCGACCACAGCTCGGTGTTCACCTGGAATGGCGTGAATGCCTTGATGCGATCATCGTACTCGGCTTCCTGTCCCGTCCACCACCAGCAGTCGGTGTACACGAAGTCCGCACCATCGATCGCCTCAAGAGGATCGTTCGTGAGCAGGAACGAGCCGCCGTTATCCTCGGCGAGTTTGCGCGCGGTCGCCTGGAGCTCCGGCGCCATCTCGTAGCCGGGCGCGTTGCCCACACGGACGTTAGCCCCCAGCTTGGTGAGCGTGGTGGAAAGCGAGTTGCAGGGGTGTGCTGCGTCGCCCACATAGGCGAAGGTGACGCCTGCGACTGCGCCGGCATTCTCCAGGATGGTGAGAGCGTCGCTCATCGACTGCGCGGGATGACGATCGTTGTCCATACCGTTGATGACCGGCACGGTCGCATGACGGGCGAGCTCCTCGATGGTCTCGTTCTTCTTGGAGCGGATCTCGATCGCATCGTTCATACGGGAGAGAACCGCTGCAGTGTCGGCGACGGTCTCGCGGCCCGGCAGGTGGATCTCGCCGGGGCGCAGGTACAAAGCGTTGCCGCCAAGCTCGGCGAAGCCGTTCTCGAAGCTTACGCGTGTGCGTGTGGATGACGCCTCGAAGATCATCGCCAGATGACGGCCCGGGAGGAACGGCGTGAGCCGCATCTCACTTCGAAGCTTCTTGAGATGGACGGCGAGCACAAGGATGTCCTCAAGCTCCTTGCGGGTGAAGTCCAGGTCGGTGAGGTAGTGGCGCCCCCTCAGGTACCTAAGTGCGGGCAGTTCGGATACGTTCATGTGCCGTGCTCCCTTCGCTAGCTCTGGTCTTTGCCCGAGACCTCGCGGACGACGTTCGTGCCCGCTAGTCCCGCTGCTATCTCAGTGATGTCTTCGAGCCGGCCGATAGCGGCCCGGTTTCCGGTGGCCCGAACGAATCTGGTGGCGGCCTCCACTTTGGGACCCATCGAACCTGCCGCGAACTCATGCGCCGCAAGTTCGTCAGGAGTCACGTAGCCAAGGAGCTCCTGTTCGGGCGCGCCCCAGTTCAAATAGACGCCCTCGGCGTCTGTCGCCATGATGAAGATGTCCGCGCCCAGCTCACGGGCAAGCAGCTCCGCGGCAAGGTCTTTGTCGATGACGGCCTCGATACCCACAAGCGTGCGGGTGCCATCGGGCAGATAGACGGTGGGGATTCCTCCGCCCCCCGCGCAGATGACCACTGTCTCCTTCTCGACAAGCCACTTGATGGGGTCGAGTTCGAATATCTGCTTCGGCTCGGGGGAGGCGACAACGCGGCGCCACTTCTCACCGTCGAGCTTGAAGGTCCAGCCCTTCTTCTCGGCGAGAAGGTCAGCGGCTTCCTTGTCGTACTGGGGGCCCACGAACTTGGTGGGGTTGCCGAAGGCGGGATCAGCAGCGTCGACCTCCGTCATCGTCAGCACGGTGGCGAGCGGCTTCTCGAATGGCAGCAGATTGCCCAGCTCCTGCTCGACCATGTACGCGATCATCCCCTGCGTCTGTGCACCCAGCACATCCAGCGGGTACGGCTCCACGTCTACATACGCCGCCGCTTGTAGTGCGAGCAAACCCACTTGCGGCCCATTGCCGTGAGCGAGCACAAGGTTGTACTCCTCGGCCAGAGGTGCGAGCGCCTTGGCTGCGACCTTGACGTTCGCGCGCTGTGCCTCGGCGGTCATGGGATCGGAGCGCTTGAGCAGTGCGTTTCCTCCAAGAGCCACGACGATCGTCTGTTTCGTCATGACGTACCTCTCTTTCGCGAGTCATCCCACAAGATCCGGTCTCGGATAATTCTTCGTCCAATCGGTCAAATCTTTGGCCGCACGAATCCGCCTTGTACTGTTATCAGATAGTTATTCGTCCGGTCGGACAAACCCAAATATACGCGCTATACTCAAGATGTCAAACAATAATGTGACGAACATCCTAGGAGATCGCATGGACGGCAGCACACGCAAAGGGCCGGGGCGTCCACGTACCCGCGGACACCTTGGTGCGCTGAGCGCGAAAGACCCTATCGAAGTGCTCCCTCCTACCGCGATGAACATCCTCACCGCTGCGCGCCGGATCTTGGAACAAGAGGGCTTCGGCGCCATGAGCCTCTCGGCGATTGCCGAGGAAGCAGGCGAGGCCAAGGCGAGCATCGGCTACCACTTCGGCAACAAAGAAGGGCTCATCGTCGCGCTCGTCGACTCGCTCGTGCATGAAGCGAACCGGGGACTTGTCGATGAGACTCATCGTTTCCCGATGGGTGAACAGCGAGTGCGTGCTCTGATCGAGGGCGAAGAGCGGATCGTAGAAGACATAGCCAGCTATCGCCCGCTGCTTGAGATCTTGCCGCACGCGATGCGGGACGAGTCTCTGCGCGCCCGTATATCCGAGCTGTACGCCGGCTATCGCGAGACCATTCTTGAGGTGCTGGACGCGTCAACAGGACCCGACCGTGCGATGCTGCAACCGTTCGCCATGCTTATGATCGCCATGGTGGATGGGCTTTCGATCCAGAACGCCCTGGATCCCGAGGGCGCCAACGTCCGCGCGGCTACAGCGCTATGGGAACAGATGATCCGCGCCTACCTGCGTGATCGTGGCCTCATCGACATCGGGTAAGGGCAGCTCCTCCTAGCCAGGTCTGATGCCTAGCTGAGCCTGGCGCCTACCAGCTTGGCGACCTCGGCTTTGTCGCAGTTGCCGCCGGTCTCGGCAACCACCAGGCCGATCGCCTTGCCCATATCGCGCTTCTCCGAGAACCCGCCTTGGGCCATCACCCGATCGATGATCGCGACAAGCTCGTCACCGGCGACCTGCTTAGGCAGGTAGCCGTTGAGGATATCGACCTGCTCTTGCAGCTGCGCGGTCCGCTCGGCATTGGTGCCCGCCTTGATGGAGCCTTCCAGCGTCTCGCCGGTCTGCTTGAGGACCTTCTTGAAAAGCCCGACGACCTCCTCGGCGGTCAGCTCGCGCTTGACGTCCTTCTCCTTGATGTCGATCTCGTTCTTGACCAACCGCAAGATCGCGATGCGAGGCTTGTCGCGCTCGCGCATCGCCTTCGTGATCTCTGTGGTGATGGTATTCTTGTCCATCGTCGCTCCGTTCAGGGTCGATATCCACGACATGCAACACCGAAGAACGTACCACGCGACGCCCCTTCGCATGCAAGACCATCCGGGATTGGCATGCATGATGCTTCGCCCTACAAGCGTGCGGACGTCCGTCCGCCCAACCTGGGAGCACACGTGACAACGAGCAACCCCGCACGTGCGGTCAAGCAGCGCCTGGAGCAGTTCATGCCGAAGATCGGTTCGCGCGCCCAAATGGTGGCTGCCGCTTCCATGTGGTTGATCGGTGCCTCGATCCTGCTCACACGCGGCGTGGGCTACGTACACGACCGCCACTGGCACGCGTGGGCGCTGGCCGCGGGCCTCGTGCTTGGCGTGGCCAAATCACAGCTACTGCTGGACGACGTGGGCCGGCGCGCCGTGGAACGCATCCGTGCGCGCGGCCGCGGATCCGCACTCGGCTTCTTCTCGCTCAAGTCCTGGGGGCTGATCGCTGTCATGATGTTCGGCGGCATCTTGTTGCGGCAGCTGTTCGTCCATCCGGGGCAGATAGGCGCCGGTATTCTCGGCGCCCTCTACATCGGCGTCGGCAGCGCCCTTCTGCTGGCCGATAGGATCTTCTGGCACGCCGTCTTCTCCGACTGACGCGCCTTCCGCCTGTCATCTGGCCGGAACCCGACTCCCGCTACTGAGATGCGCTCGCGACTCGTGAGGCTATCTGGTCCCATATCGCGCCGATATCGGCAGCGAACGCCTCCGACACATCCAGCGGCGCCCGTCCGTTCCTGACGGCCGACCGGATCTCATCGGAATACGCCACATGGCCGACCACGATCCTGTCCCGCAGCTCCTGTTCGATGAACTCCCGGTCCTCGGCATCTCTGACCATGTTGCCCACATAGAAGACGTTGGCTATCTCGGACTTCTCGGCCAGGCTATGGATGCGCGCCGCGGTCACCGTGCTTTGCAGGCTTGGCTCCACCACGATGAGCATGGCGTCGAAAGCCTTCGCCGTGCCCCGGGTCAGATGCTCGAAGCCGGCCTCCATATCCAAGATGACCGTCTCGTCCCTGCGCACCACAAGATTCATGAGCAGGTTCTTGAGCAGCGCGTTCTCCGGACAGTAGCAGCCTGCCGACGGCTCTTTGATCGCGCCCACCTGGAGGAACATCACTCCCTCGTGCTCGATCTTGAAGCGGTCGGGCAGGTCGTCCACCTCTGGATTCACCTTGAAGTACGCACCCACCGCACCGGGGGCGACCCCGGTGCGCTCGGCTATCAGATCACGCATCTCGCTGATGGGGACGATGGACTCCGCCTTCTCACGCGACAGACCCAGCGACAGCGCGAGATTGGCGTTGGGGTCCGCATCTATCGCGAACACCCGCTCGCCCTTCTGACCAAGGAGCCGCGCAAGCGACGCGCTGATCGTCGTCTTGCCCACTCCACCTTTGCCTGCCAGTGCCAACTTCATACGAGGCCTGCCGTCACGCCGTAGTTGAATCCACCTGAGAGCAACTCCGGAACCGCGTCCACGCTGACCTCTCTTTGGATGAGCGACGCGTACAGTCCGCCGCGGGTGACGTCTCCCACAAGCTGGACGCCCGTGATGGTCCCCTCCCCGTCGGCAAAGACCATGAGCAGTCCGTCCGATCCGGCGCGACGCCGGAGGATGACCTCGCCATCGAACGAACCCGCCGAGAGGAACGAGCGGCCGAACACCGTGAGGACGTTCATGTCCGAGAGGTGCCCGGGCAAGCTCTCGTCGGCACCGGTCATGTTGTAGCCGGCGATCCTGCCAGAGACGACCGCGTTGGGATGGATGAGGTTCACCTTGCGCACCCCGTCGATCTCCATCTCCGCAACGTCGCCAGCTGCGTACACATCAGGTGCACTCGTGCGCGTGCCCGCGTCGGTGAGGATCCCGCGCCCGACGGCGATGGCCGTGCCATCCACGAGGGTCGTATCGGCCTGCATCCCAACGCCTACGACGATCATGTCGCACTCGAGCCGCTCACCGTTGCCAAGGATCGCGGCCCGGATCAGCCCGTCATCCGAACGTTCCACGTCCGCAAGGTCATGCCCCTTGGCGAAGTGAACTCCGTGCTGCGCCATGTGACTCTCTACCAGGGCTGCCACTTCAGGGTCGAAGATCCTGCGCAAGATGCGCTCCTTGCGAGCGATGACCGTCACCGCCACGCCGGTCTCTGCAAGAGCCTCGGCGATCTCCATGGCGACGAATCCGGAGCCGAGAACGACCACACGCTTGGCGGTGGCTGCCGCCGCACGGATCTTCTCGGCATCAGGGAGACTCCTGAATACGTAGACGCCCTCACCCGACAGGCCGGGGATGTCCGGCATCATCGGGGCGGCGCCGTAGGCGAGCAAGAGCCTGTCGTAGCTCACCAGACTACCGTCTTGCAGCACGACGGCCTTCTCCTCGGGCTTGACACTGACGACCGGCTGACCGCAGCAGAGCTCCACGCCATGCTTCTGGTGGAAGTCATCGCACTTCAGTGAGAGCCGTTCTTCATCTATGGTGCCGGCAACGTACTTGGCGAGAAAGCACGGCGTATAGGCGCGTACGCCCTCCGGGGAGAGGATGGTGATGTCGCACTCACCATCCCTCTCACGGATGGCCTCTACCGCACTCAGCGCCGCCGGTCCGTTGCCGACGATCACTATGCGCATCTTAGATCCCCAATGCGGACCGCTTGGCGGCCATATGCGCGATCAGTCCCTGCGCCGCTTTCACGGGATCGGTCTCCACATATGCCCTGCCACCGGTGATGCCCTCAAGGTCGCTTGTGAGCACCTGAGTGGCTACGGGGCTGCCCAGTATGCGAAGGGCGGGAGCGACATGCACCGTGATACCCAACGCCAGCAGCCAGCTGCCGATGGAGACGGCTTTCTCCTGCACGAGCTCCGGAGCGGAACCGGCGACGGGAAGCTGGCTGATCTTGACGCCGAGTTGACCGGCCAGTGCACCCAGAAGCGTGACGATACGGGAGTTGTCCACGCACGAGCCCATGTGCCACACGGGCGGCAGCGGAACGTCCAGACCGGCAGCCTCGCCCAGCACCTTGAGAACGGCCTTGAGTCCTTCGCCCGCGTACTCCTCGGTAGCATCGGGGCTCATCATGCCTGCCTGCGCCAGGATGTGCGCCGTGCAGCCCGTCGTGACGATCAGCACGTTGTTGGCCAGCAGCTCTTTGGCCATCGTCTCAGTCATCTCGCTGGTGCGGATCTTGGGGTTGGGGCAACCCGCGAACGCGACAGCGCCGAAGATGTTGCCCGCTACGATATTGTCGATGACCGGCTTGAGCGGATCGTCCGGCGAGATCTGGCTGAGGACGTTGACTATCGCCTCAACGGAGAATCCGGCAAGACCCGATGCTTTCTCGGCAGGGATGTTGACGTCTTTGCCCTTGCGCGCCGCAAACGCCGCGATGGCCTCACGCACGATCTTCTCGGCGGATTCATCGGCCTTCTCGGGCTCGAACTCCATGTGCAAAGCACCCGGGATCTTCACGTTGGGCTCGGTGGTGATGATCTTGGAGTCGAAGCACTCGGCCACCTTGACGATGCTCGGCCAGATGCACTGCACGTCGACGACCATGGCATCCACGGCGCCCGTCACCAGCAGCAGTTCCGACTGGAGGTTGTGACCGGCAAGCGGCACACCGTGACGCATCGTGAGCTCGTTGCCCGTGCAGCACACGCCGACGACGTTGATGCCCTCGGCACCGGCTGCCCGCGCCTCATCGTCGAGCTTCATCGACCACTCGAGCAGCTTCTCCGAGAGGATCGGATTGTGTCCGTGCATCGCGAGGTTGACCTTGCCCTCGGCAAGAACGCCCACATTGGCCTCCATGGGCTGGACCGTGGGGGTCCCGAACATGATGTCTTGCAGGTCCGTTGCCATAGACAGGCCGATCCCATCGGCGATGCCCATTCTCAGGGTGCCCAGAAGCAGGTTCACCGGATCGCCGTCGTTGCCGCCGGACGTACGGTGTATGGCTTCCTCGATCTCGTTGTGAGCGTTTGAGACGACCAGGCCCAGCTCGCTCCACATATCGAATTCCTTGGGGGGCGTGCGGAACTTGACCCAGTTGGACGGCTCGCCATCCTGGCGACCGAAGTCCTCCAGCGCTTTGCCGAGGACCTCCCCTGCCAGCTCGGCATCCGACTTGCCGTCGACCACGATCCCCAGGCCCGCAGCAACGGCGTGCAGCTTGCCCGGATCAGCGATCGTATAGGGGGCATCCCCTTTGACTGCATCGCGCAGAGTGAGCGCGACATGGCGCGCATGACCGATATGGGAAGATGCGCCGCCGGTAGCCTCACGCAACAGGTTTCGTGTAGCGATAACATCCGCGGTCGCACCGCAGACGCCTCGCGAGTTGCTGTCGAACGGGTCGATCCGGCACGGTCCCATGTAGCAGATCCGGCAGCAGGTCCCTAGCTGCCCGAAACCGCACTGCGGCTGCTGGGCGGCCAAACGGTCAGCACCCGTCTCGATCCCAAGATCGCCTGCCCTATCCTGCAGGGCCTGTGAAGCCCTATCCGTGAACTCGTGAGTCATATCAGCATCCTCCAAGGCTTCTCAGGGTTTCCAGTGGTGAGGCCGCGACCGTCTGCTCCGGGCTCTGGCTGACGGCCTTCGCGATACGGGCCGCTGCGGCGAGCCGCTTCTCTTTGGCCAGCTCGTCTTCGGTGCCGAACTGAAGCGCATGAGTGGGACACGCCTCCACGCATGCGGGGTTCTCGCCCGCCCGCTGACGGTCGGAACACAGGTCGCACTTGATCGCCACTCGCTTGGTGGAGTGCGATGAGATGGCGCCGAACGAGCACACCATGGCGCACATGAAGCAGCCCTGACACCGGGATTCATCAACGATGACGGCCCCTGTATCGAGGTCCCGGTGCATCGCCCCGTTGGGGCAGGCCGCGATGCAGGGGGCGTCTCCGCAATGCTGACAGCGCACGGGATACGCATACGCGCGCGCTGGCTCCACATGGACCCTCTTCTGAGGAGCGGGTTGCTCGAACACGGCGCTTAGGAGGTCTTTGGAGACTGAGTGCTCAACAGCACATGCCATCTCGCACGCCTTGCAGGCCGTACATCGCTCGATGTCGATGAAGATCTCCTTCATCGCCCCACCCCGCTTCCCTAGTCGTCGGTGCCTGTTGTCAGGTGCAAGTGCTCTAAGGAATGACTCGTAACACTAGTAACATACACCTTCGTTATCCTACTTGCGAAGGTGAAAGCGGCCACTCCGGGTCATCGGGAATCAGGCGTCGACAGGTAGTCGGAGCGTGAAGGTGGATCCCTTTCCTTCTTCGCTCACGACCGTGATCTGACCGCCCAGCATCTCGGCATACCGCTTCGTCAGGGTAAGCCCCAGCCCCGTACCGCCCGCCAGGGTCGATCCGGGCAAGTCGAGTTGGGTGAAGGCGTCGAAGACGCGGGGAAGGTCCTGCTCGCGTATGCCCGGTCCGGTGTCCCGCACGGAGAACACGACGTCCTCCCTGTGGTCTGATCCAAGACGCATCTCCACTTCGCCTGCAGTGGTGAACTTCACCGCATTGCCCGCCAGGTTCAGAAGGATCTGCTTGATCTTGCCGGGGTCGGAGCGGATCACACCCACGCCGCCATCGATATCAACCCGCAGGACAAGAGATTTCGCGTCAGCAAGCGGGCGGATCGTCTCGGCAACGTCTTTGACCACGTCAGCCGGGTCGAATGACCTGTCCTCGACGAACGCCATCTTCGCGTCGAGCTTGGACAGATCCAGGACATCGTTGATGAGGGAAAGCAGATGCTTGCCACTCAGATTCACCATTGTGACCTGCGTCGACTGCTCATCGTTCAGTGGGCCGGCAAGACCGCGGACCAAGACATCGGAGAACCCGATGATCGAGTTCAACGGAGTGCGCAGTTCGTGGCTCATCTTCGCGAGGAAAGTCTCCTTCGCCTCGTTCGCCCTCAGCAGCTCCTCGTTCGCGTGCGTCAGGTCACGCGTTCTCTCGTCGACGAGTTCCTCAAGATGCTGACGGTGACGCTCCAGCTCCTGTTCGGCCGCCTTACGCCGGTCGATCTCCTCTCGGGCCACCTCAAGATCCGCCCGGACCTTGGCGACCTCCATGAAGATGGCAAGCACAGGCCGACTCTCCATGGGCGCGCCCACGGTCCGGTTCTGCCAGTCCAGGTACACGAACAGCAACGGACTGGCGAATGCAGCCACGACCAGGCGGGTCAACAGCGAACCGCTCATGATTCCCAGGTAGTCGGGCGCTCCCGCAAACGCTCCCGTGGTGAACAGCACGACATCTACCACGATGACGCCAAGCAAGGTCATCAGCACTCGTGTCCAGGTCTTGAGCTTGAGTCCGGGCCTGCCCATGAACTCCCAGGCGACAGCAAGGAACAGCATGTCCGCTACGGTTGTAAGCACAGAGGCCGCATTGATCCGGAGGCTTGGCCGGGGGATGAGCGCGCTCACATCACCCACAGCGCCCATCTGTGCGTGAAGGACGAGCGCGATCACGGGGACCAGAGTGGACATGCCTGCAACGGTAAGGATGGCGATACGGGTAGGACCGGGTCCGTCGAACACATAGACGACGAAAACGCCAAGCAAGATCGCCGTGTAGAAGACCGTTGAGCCCACCATGAAGGTCAGATCGCCTATCGAGACGCGGATGCCGGCATCGGTGACCCACGACATGACCGCCGTCAGCCCGCCCAGCAAAGCGTAGAAAGGACCCAGGCCAACTCTGTGGCGCAACGAATGCACCCACAAGACGAGCAGGTATACCGTCATGGCTTCGGCGATCAGTACCGCTGCGCTCTGTTGCATGCTCGCCCATCGTCCTGTGAGTCATGAGTAGTGCAAAGGGCTTGCGTGTGGAGCAGGACCATCCGTTGGCACTAACCGTAATGCCCATCCAGCCCAGGGTCAACGACACGTCTTCCGCTGGGAGCGAGCAGAAAGCACCTACTCGTCGCGCGTCCAGAACCTGGAGTTCACGTAAAGGTCCTCTACTTCCTTGCGCGCCCACGGGGTCTTGCGAAGGAACTTCAGCGACGAGTTGATGCTGGGATCGCTCTTGAAGCAGTTGATGTTGATCCGCTTCGCGAGTCCCGGCCAGCCGTACTTGTTGACCAGCTTCTTCAAGATCGTTTCCAGTGTCAGGCCATGTAGCGGATCTTTGGATGGGGTTTGGGTCATCTGTGCTCCCCTCCTTCGCGTGGTGTGGTCGTTGTGGTAGAACTGTCCTCATGAATCCTACAGGACATGTCTACCTGAACGGGCGGATCCTGCCCGCATCACAAGCCGCGATCTCACCGTTCGACGTGGGGATCTTGAGAGGCTATGCGGTGTTCGACCTGTTCCAGACCATCAACGGCGAACCGTTCCAGCTTGAAGATCACCTGGCGCGCTTCCGTGCCTCGGCGGACATGCTCGGCCTCACGGTCCCCGCTGACGATGCGGAGATAACCGCTGTAGTCTATGAGCTGCTCACTCTCAACGGCTACCCCGAAGCGATCGTGCGGCTCGTGCTCACCGGTGGCGAATCCCCCGACGGGATGCACTTCGACCCCGGGACCCCTACGTTCTTCATCATCACCCACGAGCTGTTCGAGGTCCCTCAGACCGCATACGAGAACGGCACCCGACTTCTCACCAAAGAACACCGCCGAGAAGTGCCGGAGGCCAAGACCACCAACTACATCACGTGGCTTC
>JBFHJN010000019.1:0-37521 GCA_041595875.1 Coriobacteriia bacterium | reverse complement strand
GGGTGTCATCTCAATCTCCTGAATACCTCGTTGTGGGTCAATAATACCTCATATCGAGGTCATGTAAACCCAAAGTGAGGTATATCTGCATCGCATAATCGCTCTGCTTGAGTGGAACAGCTTCGCCCAGGCCCAGCGCCCGCGCACAAAAACGCAGGTAGACCCGCCTGTTTCCACAGACGGGCCTACTCGGAATTTGGTGCACCTATCTGCGGCTGATGCAGATAAATGGCTACCCCTACTACACCAGGTCAATGCGGCCAAGACTGGCACCACGAGGTCGGTCGGGCCATCGATTGCCGATGGATACAAGACTGTCGGCAAGCTGGTTCAGGATCAGAAGCGCTTCTCCGAAGACGAAGTAGCCGAGATCATTACTGGCTATCGTGCTGGCTGCACGATTCTTGAGCTGGCAACGCAACACGGCTGCGATCGAAAGACCGTGATTCACCACCTGAAACTCAACTGTGTCGAAATTCGTCACCAGAAGATGAGCGCCAGTCAGATTGCCGAGGCCGTGCAGCTCTACGAATCAGGACTGTCGCTCACCAAGGTCGGCAGGGCAGTCGGAGCGGACCCGAAGAGCGTGAAGGCGCGCCTGCTCGAACGAGGTGTTGAGATGCGCAACTGCCACAGCTGATATCGTCGCGCCAAGCGCCAGCAACCTTGTCAGAGATCACAACATCTTCTGCCCATAACCAGCGCGTGTTGGTGCTACTCAGACTCGTTTCCCCCGGATACGAGTTTGAGAATCCGTTCCCGCAGCTTACTTCGATCGGAATCGATCGACCTCAGACGCTCAGCCCCAACTTCCCCTCTCGCCGTCGGGGAATCAATGTCATCCCCGAGCGACTTTCGTAGATCCTCTTCTGCCGAGTCCCAGAGTCGGATCACAAGCTCTATCGCTTCCCGCTCTTCCCTAGAGTCCTCGCCGATCAGCTCCTTGGCTGCCCGCCGCTCAGACTCGACGTCGAAGTCTAATAGGCCCAAATCAGTCCAGACCTCGCGCTCCTTGGCCTGCAACCGACCGAGATCCGCGAGAGAGTCGAGCCACGGCGATCCGGTTGGTTCTTCGCGCCGTGCGTACCGATCCGTGTCTCTAGCCAGAGCGGCGGTCGCTTTCGGTGGCCAACCCTTCGGCCAGCCCGCCCGGTGATCCCACAGGCGGACGACTAGGTCGGTCGCGGCTGCCCTTGCTTCTTCGCGCTTCTTCTCACTCTTCGCGGTCTCTTCCTTGTGCATCAACTCAGCTAATCGATGGGCCATCCACCGCCCGAGCGTGTCGTTGGAGTCGGTGAGCCCGAGTTCCGCGACAATCGTTTCCCCGAGCCGAACGACGTCACCCCAAGCCCTCTCAGCTTCCAGATCCCCTTGGGAATTGGCCTTGATGCGGCGAGGGCTCATAACGCTCGACGTCCTTCCATGCTCTCGAGCTGACCATCCTGGGTCAGGAGGTAGATCCGGCTCTTCGCTGGCTCGTACTCACTATCCCTGGCGTCGTCCCGGCGATCGTCCTTTCGATCAATCTCGACGTCGATAATCAGGTCGCGTCCAGCTGCCTCAAGAAACGACAACATCGTGGCGATTGGGACTGTCGTTCGGGTTCCCTCGGTGCGCTTCTGGTGTGAGTCGCCGTCATCCCCCAGCTCGTCCTTCCAGATGGTCACTTCCGTGATCAGGCCGCCTGCCCCGTCTCTCCACTCAAGGCCGGTGCGATTGGGCTGTCCACTGGCATGCATCATGAAAGCTGCGCCTGGGCGATCGAACGCGTAGCTTATCCGCGCCAACGGGTCATGTTCCTCCATCGACTCGCGCGCGACCGACTCCTCCAAGAGCAGTCCCGTCAACTCAAACTCGCCCTCGGTGATCTCGCGGCGGCCCTCGGAGGATTCATCTGATTCTTCAAAAGGCAGGAAGAAGTCGTCGGCGTTGGCCGTCTGTAGCGCGCGCATCAGCGAGTGGCTGGTCTCCGGTGAGACTAGAGCAGTTCGGACCGAAAGGTACTCGTGACGATCATCAGACCACACAGTGACGTGTGAGTGAACGACGAGCCGCTTCTCACCTTGATGCTCGACAACGAGCAGGTCGTCGAAGTCTGTCGAAGCGACTTCCCGCCACTCATCAACACTCCTAGTCCTGCCATATACATAGGGTTCGAGAGGCGCCGGTGACCGCAAGTCCGACAACCACCAATGGGGAGACGACTCGATGTGACTGGAGATCCAGTAGCCCCACGGACCGCCTGGCTCATCCCATTCGTCGTACCCAGCGGGGAAGCCTTCGTCGATGAGTTGTCCTGCAGCCAGCAACATCCCGTGGTACTTGAGGTAGATGTCGAGCGATTCAAGTACGGGAATGCTGCCGTGGTCGTTGCGCATCATCTGCCACTGACGTTCACGAGATAGTTCTCGCCGGTCCTTCCAAGCGTCGTCTTTCGTGAAGCCAAGATGGTCAACAATCCACTTCTCTGAGCGGGTAGACACATCCTCTGTTGCTACGCCGAAGACGTCGGCCAGCGGCGAGTACCAGTAGGGAAGCGTGTCTATACTGTCGAAGCTGTAGCGCAGTTCCGACTCGTCTCCCCCTCTTGACCGGGAGTACCTGTGCTTGCGTTCGACGTAGCAGCCCTTTGGCTCGTTGGCGAGGCGCAAAGCTTCAAGCCGATCGTCACTAAGGCCGCCTGACGAGGCAGCATTGACTGCCAGCGCAGCCCGCTTCGCCATATCTCGAATCGAAACGTGTGGTAGCTCGCTGTCTAGGGCGATATCTGCAAGCAGATCCAGATGACTGCGGAGCTTATCGGGGGATTCGTCCGCAAGTCGAGCGACAACTAGCATCAGCCATTGTCGAGCAGACAAGTAGTAGAAGACATGGTGCGGACTCATGAAGGTGTCGGCAGTCTCGGCGGACACGAGGGCCACCAGCGCATCAGTGAATTCCTGCCCGCCCTGCCGTAGGAGCGCACGCGCGGCATGAGCCGCTCGCCATCGCTTGCGCTTATTGACGTTGCCGAACAGGGCGAAGAGGAAACATGCGATTACTCCGTCGCTCGACTCCGGCAGATTCGCGATGGCTCCACGAGGAGTCGATTCGAGGCGACCTATCGACCAAAGCAGGGCCTCTCGTACCTGCGCGTCCTCAAGAAGCAGCGCGAGGCTCCCGGCGACCACAAACAGTTGGTGAGAACTCAACTCGTCGAGTGACGAGGCGACTGCCCGCAGCAGAATCGTCGTGGTGTCGTCTCCAAGCGGCAACGCGAGTAGATGATCGAGGCCTGGCCCTGCGTCCCGATCTTGGCCAATCAGCTCGACGAAGTTGCTCTCGATGAAGGCAGGGATACCCTCCCTCGCCCAGCGGATGACTGGGGCTGAACGCCTCCATTCATTCACGAGTGTTGCGAGGGCGCGCGACACGCTGCGCGAATGCCAACGCATGACCCTATCTACCGGAAGCAGCGAGCCCAATGCCTCCAGGAACGCCACCCGGTCACGAGGTGAGACTTCTCGGCTACTCTGAATCACATAGTCGAAGATCGAGTCGTCCGACACGTATGCCTCGGCAAGCACACCCAACTGTTCCCGAAGGTTATCCGGTGTAGCAGGTGGAGGCTTGGTCGTCTCCCGATCGTTGACCTGCAGTTCGATTCGATCATCGGTCTCCTCTGTTTGATCGGCTGTGGTGGCGTCAACGTAGTCGGCCAGTCGCGCAGCCTGTTTGACCGACTCAAGTGCTGACAGGCCAGCAGCAGTCGCCCAACTGGTCAGCCGTCTTGCTTCGTCAGGACGAGACCAGAGCGCCAGATCCCGCCGGATTTGAAGGCTAAGTGCATCCGTAGCGCCCACCAATGCAGAACGACCGCTCGGACCCACCTCCTTGAGCCTGTCGAGCATCGGCTCGGCGGCCTCAAACAACTTCATGCGCTCCCCGCCAAGTGTGAGAAGCGACACGCCGACTTCTGGCCTCAAGAAGCCGCCGCCTGATGCTCCATGGATGAGTGCCGTGATTGAATCCTCGAGATCAATGCGATCTTCATCATCCCACCGAGTGACTGCGGCAAATGCGGTCGGGGCATGTATCTTGGCCACAGCCTCAATCGTGTCACGACGAGGAAGATGGTCGGGATCTGAGACCTTGCTCGCGAACTCCTCAATCAGTCCAACGATCCTAGCCGCAATCTCGGCGTTTCCCGGATCAGAAGGAGTCAGCCTACGCGCCAACTGAGTGTGCAGAGCAAGCAAGGCGATGGACTCATCGTCGATGCCCGCAGCAGCCTCCATGCCCCGCCGATAGTAGTCCGCAGCAAGAGACGCATCTATCGACTCAGCGATCGAACTCGCGCGCAGCAGAGTCTGAATGCGCTCACTCGCGGGGAGATCATGACCTTCAACGAAAGTGACTGCTCTATCGAGCAGGTGCTCAGCAACGGCGTCGGGCTCTCGGCGCAGAACCAAGTTGGCCAAACGGAGCCAGAACAACGGGGCGGCACCAATGACCGCCCCTTCGGCTACGTCTGCCACATCCCGAACAAATGTCTGTGCATCAACCCCGGACGTCCTCATAGCGGCGTCGACAGCCGTCACGGCCCACAGCTGATAACGCCTATCGAACTGGCGCCACCGTGAATCAGCCTTGTCGCGCCTGCGCTCCAACTGCTCGCCAAACGTCTTCGTCACCTCGTCTGCGCTCGAGGCACCCGCCAGTACATTGGCTCTCAGCACGAACGCGGGCAGCACTTCTCCGTAGATCTCACGGAAGCGACGCCGCTCTTCGCTGCTCCTGTCGTAGCCACCTTTGGACTTGTCCGGCTGCTCTTTCAGTTGATCCGGCATGAGATCGTCGACCGACAATGGTGTGTCCCGCAGAACAGCCTCAAGAGCGATCTTCCTGAGGGCGAGCGCGTGACGCTCCAGGTCATCCCATTCGGACGGAGCGTACTGCGGCAATGAGGGCGCAGCGGAGCGTGCCAGTAGCAGAAGCTGCAATCGTTCTAGACCGACAGAAGTACCCATCTCGACGAACTCGAGCAACCACTCATCTTCCGGCCGATAGTCCCCCACCCACGTCTCGAGGAACGTCATCGGCTGACGGCGTAGGGAGCGCTCAACCGTGTCGGCCAACTGCTGGATTCGGTCCCTTTGCGGCGTAACCCCAGCACCCCACAGCCTTCCCCGGAATACGGCCTCAAAGCGAGCGCTCATTCTTGTGGACGAAACCTCCTGCTCAAGCTGCGCGAGATCACACCCTCGAACCAGCGCAACAGCGAGCCGGTTCAGCGCCGCGAAGACCGCATCCTCGGGGCGCCAACTCCTCAGCCAATCTAGCGCTGCAGCAAGGCCGCGCCTCCAGTAGACAGCCTCTGCGCCCGATGCGATGTCTGCGATCGTGATACGCCACTCGTCCAGATCCTGATCCTTTTTGGAAGCCGCCTCTCGCAACCACGCAGTC
The DNA here is from genome assembly GCA_041595875.1 of Coriobacteriia bacterium. GTDB lineage: Bacteria > Actinomycetota > Coriobacteriia > Anaerosomatales > Anaerosomataceae > UBA2279. The sequence continues at coordinate 32,076 of JBFHJN010000019.1, read as the reverse complement.
GCGTAGTCGAAATGCTTGTCCGCAGACCCAGACTCTCCCTCTCTTGCGTACATAGCTGATATGCGCAGATGAAGCGGGCCTCGCCATGGCCGGTTCTCTTGCCGGAGGTAGATCTCGGCGACACCACGAGGGTCGCCGTGATGCATCGCAAGATCCGGATACTCGCGGACGACGTTCTCAAGCGCCGAATCTGAGCGCCTCGCCTCACCAGCCAAGACAGTCAGCCGGAAGGCGTCTTCAGGTTGCCCCTCGATGAAGGCAGCGCGCAGCGCGAATGTCAGGCGACGCCGATAGACCTGGAGTCTGACAACGGAGTCCTCAATAGCCATCGGCTCACCGCGATCAAGTGTAAGGTCAATCAGCGCACGATACTGCCCGCTGCGATACAAGTGTTCGGCGAGCACAGTTGCCGCATCTGGATCTGTCTGATCACGCGTCATGTAGAAGGCGGCTAGGCGCCGGTGCGCATCAATCTCGCCCGTCGAGCCGATCTCGCTCCGGGCGTACGTCTCGAAGTCTTCGTCACGGAATGCGACTGTGTCATCGGTGAACCGCACACCCGGCGCAAGCCCGTGACAGAAGGCTCGTCCCTGTTCGATGGTCAGCCCAGACGCCTCAGCGAATGGCGCGATGCGCACCGGACGCACCGAGCAGACCAAGTTCCCGAGTACCTCTTGCGCCTTCAGTTGGTCCGGCACCTCGCGAATAGCAGCGCAGAGAAGATCCTTGAAGATTGGGTCGGGCGTGCGGCTGGCGCCCTCTAGGATCTTGTCGAGGGGAGTCGTCGAGAGTCGATCTATGTCTAAGACGTAGGACTGAACTCGAGGGTTGCCGCCGGTTCGCTCGTGGAACACCGCGCATTCCTCGTCAGTCGCCGACGGGAAATGTCGCCGCAAGAACATTGCCGAGGATGGCTCGTCAAACCCGGATAGTTCGACCTGACCGGTCCCGTCGGGCGCATTCAATTCAGCAACACGATGTGTTCTTGCAGTCACAAGGAGCCGCACACCTTCTGGGAGCGGCAACCGCCACAACTCCGGCAGGAACGACTGACCGCCGAGTTCGCGCGCGGCGAAGACAGCATTGTCAGCCGCATCAACCGCCAAGACCAACAGACCACCAACATCGCTCACTGCCGCTGCCGCCGCTTCCAGTGACTGCTTGAGCGCCCGCCACAGGTCGGCGTCGACAGACGGCGGCTTCAGAAGAAGCGGTGTCCCACAGCGGACAGCTAGTTCGTTGACGATCTGCAGGACGGCGCGTTGAGGCATGTACCGCCCCTCTGAGGGATCTAAGTACGAGCCGCCGCCGAAGCAGTCGTACGTGACAACCATAGAGCCTGACGGGAGTTCCGACTCTAACAACGTGAGAGTGGTAGTCTTCCCCACTCCCGCATCACCATGGGCGACAACCTGGCTCGCGGTCCCACTCTCCAGCGCGACGGCCAGGTCTCGTATATCGGACGTGAGAATCGGGTCCTCGATGGGTTCAAGTCGCGCGGGAGCGGGAAACAGCCCGCCTTCGCTCGCAACTTTGAACATGACGAGAATGTCGTCGCGTGTAAGACCTCTAGACTTCGCCCCTTCTGGCAGAGCCTCCGACTCGATGGCTCTGCAGATACGATCGGTGCCCTCCTGCACTTGGTCAGGCATATGGCTTGCGATGGCGGCGGAGAGACGCAACTCCTGTAACTGCCTCGACTCAGCGCCACAGTCGCTCAAATCAAGAAGCGAGACGAAGTCCAGGAAATCACGAGACTCGAGACCAGCGCAGTCTCGTAGCCGCGTGATCTCCTCACCTTGCTGGCGAGTAAGTCCGTCAATGACCGATTGCGCGGTCAGGCCGCGTGCGTTGGCCCTGATCAGCGCCTGAGCCGCATCGAGCGCAGTGCCGAGCTTGACCGACACCGGCCGATTGCTGACAAGTCGAAGGCGCACTCGCTCAAGCGTTTGGGCTCGTGTCCCTTGCCTTCTTAGGGCCTTGTAGGCCTCTGCCAGCCGCTTGCACGCCGAAGCCGCAGAACCCCGACCCGACTCACAGAGTCGCGCGGCCGTCCAAGTCTTGTCGGGATGACGCGTCGAGTACTTGAGCTGGCTCACCACAATGCGTGTAGCAGCTTCGAAGCTATCGCTACCGTAGAACTCGACCAAGTCGACACCAAGAAGCAGGTCGGCATCGGCAGCCACAGGAGTATCCGGTGAGAATCCCTCCAAGCGAATGAGCTTCAGGTCAGATGTGTTGTCCAGTAGTTCAATCGCGCGGCGGGCCGCCCACAGGTAGTGAAACTGGTCGCCTGCGCCGGATTCGCGAGCGCCCGGCGGCTCGGCGCTTATTGCACTGGTTGCCCTAGAACCAGTCTGTCTCGTCGAAGCGGCCACAAGATCGACTACCCTTCAGCCTCATTGGCTGCAAACAACTCGGCCTGTTCGATCACCAGATCGACCGCCGCATCTTCGTAGTCGGGCGGATAGTCATACTTGGCCAGCAACCGTCGGATCTTGGCGCGCATGGCCGCCCGGACTGATTCCTTCAGATTCCAGTCGATCGTCACACTTGAACGCACCGCAGTCACCAACTCGGTGGCGATCTTCTTGAGCGTCTCATCACCAAGCTCAAGCACTGCTGCTTCGTTCTGGGCGATTGCGTCATACAATGCCGCCTCGGAGACCGACAGACCGAGTTCCTCATGCCGGTTCTCGCTGTCGCGCATCTCCTTAGCTAGCTTCACGAGTTCAGCAATGATTTCGGCAGTACTGAGCGCCCTGTTCGTGTAGCGGCGAATCGCCTCGTCGAGCTGCTCAGAGAACTTTCGAGCCTGGACGATGTTCGTGCGCTGGATCGTGCGAATCTGGTCGTTGATCAGACGCTGCAGTAGACCCATCTGCAGGTTAGGCTTGTCTTTGGTGGCCAGTGAGTCGAGGAACTCGTTCGAGAGAATCGACAACTCTGGCTTGTCGATGCCCGCGAGTCTGTACACGTCGACGACCTCGTCGGCGGCGACAGCCTCATTGACGAGTTGAGCAATGGCCGTGTCAATCTCGACAGCCCCAGAACCTCCCCTGCCCGAGTCAGGGTTCTGGATCTTGATGATCGCGGCACGGACATCAGCAAAGAGCCTAACATCGTTGCGAATCGCAACAGCCTCATCTCTAGCACCACACAGGGCGAAGGCCTTTGCGAGAGCCAGCACCTGGTCAAGATAGCGCTCAGTGCGATCCGGATCGGCCATAACAAAGTCCAGTGTCTTGGCGTGCTGACCGAGGCGATCGGCCGGAGCCAGATCGGGCGATGAGTCATAGTCACAGCCGTGCAGCAGGCCAAGAATGATGTCGTGCTTCTCGAGCATCATCGCGACCATCTCGTCGATCGGCACACCTGCCTGATCGCGGTCGCTCGGTGAGTACTCAGCAAGTGCTTCCTGCAGGTTGGTGGCGATTCCGATGTAGTCAACGATCAGACCACCCGGCTTATCGCGGAACGTACGGTTCACGCGCGCAATGGCCTGCATGAGCCCAGCACCTTGCATCGGCTTGTCGACGTACATTGTGTGGGTTGACGGAGAGTCGAAGCCGGTCAGCCACATGTCGCGAACAATGACGAGCTCTAGTGGATCATCCGGATTCTTAGCACGGGCCTTGATGTCACGCTTGACGTCTTTGCTGTAGAGGTGCGGCTGATACTCGGCCGGATCTGCAGCAGATCCAGTCATCACAACCTTGATCTTGCCTTGCTTGGGGTCATCGCTATGCCAGTCTGGGCGCAACTCGACGATCTTGTTGTACAGGGCGACAGCAATGCGCCGAGACATGGCGACTATCATGCCTTTGCCCATGAGGTTGGAGCGGCGCTTCTCCCAGTGATCGACGAGATCCTGGGCTATCAGTGAAAGCCGTTCGTCGGCACCGACAATTGCCTCGACTCGCGCCCAACGCGACTTGGCCTTGGCGGCGTCGGAGTCCTCAACCTGCTCGGTGATCTCGTCTGCCAGTGCGTCGAGGGCGGCATAATCCTCTTCATCGAGAGAAACCTTTGCCAGCCGAGATTCGTAGAAGATCTTGACGGTCGCGCCGTCTTCAACTGCCCTCGTCAGGTCGTAGACGTCCACGTAGTCACCAAAGACCGAACGAGTTGACTTGTCGGTCGACTCAATTGGCGTGCCAGTGAAGCCGAGATACGTGGCGTTCGGCAAAGCATCTCGCATGTGCTTCGCCAGCCCAGCTTTGATTGTTCCGTCTGATGCCAGTTTCTCAGAGAAGCCATACTGCGAGCGATGCGCTTCGTCTGCAACAACAATGACGTTGCGTCGACCCGTCAGTTGAGGATTCGTGTCTCCCCCAGTCTCAGGAGCAAACTTCTGCAGCGTCGTGAAGATGATGCCGCCCGATGAGCGTCTGAGCAGAGTCCTCAGGTCTGAACGAGTCTCGGCCTGCACTGGCACGTCAGGCAGAATCTCAGCCGGAGCGAAGACTTCTTCGAATAGCTGATCATCAAGGTCGTTGCGGTCGGTGATGAAGACGAGGGTAGGGTTGCCCATCTCTGCGCAGCGCATGATCTTGGCTGCATACAGAACCATCTCGATGGACTTGCCGGAGCCCTGTGTGTGCCACACAACCCCGCCACGACGATCGCCATCCGGGCCTGCGGCCTCGATTGTCGACTCGACTGCCGCGTTGACTGCCCAGTACTGATGGTACTTGGCGACGCGCTTGACTAGTCCATGCGCCTCGTCGCTAAAGACGATGAAGTTGCGGATGATGTCGAGGAACCGTTCCTGGTCAAAGACGCCCTTGATCAGGATTTCGAGGGCCGGAAGATCAGTGACAACCTCGCGCCCGTCGATCGTCTTCCAGGGCGCGTAGTGCTCCCAACCCGCCGTGAATGAGCCCATTGAAGCAGAGGTCCCGTCGGAGATGATCGAGACCGCGTTGGGTGTGAAGATCGAAGGAATGTCGTTGCGATACGTCTGAATTTGATTCCATGCACCGCGCAGAGTGGCATTCTCGGAACCAGGGTTCTTCAGCTCCAGTAGCGCCAACGGCAATCCGTTGATGAAGACGAGTACATCGGGTCGGCGGTTCTTGCCATTCTCGATGACGGTGAACTGATTGACTGCCAGCCAGTCGTTGTTCTCTGGATTCTCAAAGTCGATCAGCCACAGTAGCGAGGTTCGGATCGAGCCATCCGCGAGACGATGCTCGACCGGAACGCCTTGCGTAATCAGGCGATGCAGGCGCTGATTCTCGGCGAGCGGGTTCTGCGACTCAGCTCGATCGAGAATGACTAGTGCCTTGTCGATAACGCCAGCGCTGAAAGCGGGGTTGATGCGTTCGAGCGCCTCGCGCAGACGATCGCGTAGTAGCACGTCTTCCCAGTTGGCGCGCTCTGGCGCTTCACCGTCGGGCGCAATCCCAGGACCCCACATAGTCTTGTAGCCGAGCTGTCGGAAGTATTCGAGTGCGGCTTCCTCTACGGTGTTCTCGTCAATCCCCACGCTCATGAATTGACCCTTTCCAACCCCTGTGCGCGCATGCTGCCTGATAGTAGCGCGGGCAGAAGCGTGTCACGGAGCACGGTTAGCTTGACTATCTCCCGCGCCAGCTGCGCCGACTTCTCATGCAAGGATGCCAACTCGCGATCAAGCTGTGCCACAGCTGATCGCTCTGGCACAGCAAGTGGTAGCTCCTTGAAACGACCTCGACTGATTTCCATGAACGTACTTCCGTTCGCGTTGTCCAGAAACTCAGGCACGCGAGAGCGCATCTCCTCGAAGAGGAACCACCTGTCAGCATCTTCGCGAGGTTGCACAGCAATGAAACCCTGATTAGTGGCCATCGGAATCCGGTTCACGGCGAAGGCTCCGATCGTGGCGCGCGAAGTCATGAGAATTGTCCCCGGAGGATGCATGACTGCCGTGCAACTTCGCAACCCGGCGTCGGTGATCATGCGCGAGGTTGAGAACAGGTATGGCGATGCTAGTCGCGTGACATCAGTCGGAGTTGCCCACGCCAAGTCACCCTCCCAGTACTCTGCATTGTTGGTCCTGGGTGTTGCACCGCCAAAGACACTGGCAAATGTGCCAAACGTCTCGATGTGGTCGACCGGGCTCTCCTCTCTCCATTGAATGAACCGCGCTTGGGCAATCTCTTGAAGCAAGACAATGGCGCGGCGATTTGCCTCAGCCTTCTCATCGAGGCTACAGAGGGTAAGCGCAATCCGCCTCTGCTCTTCTATTGGAGGAAGTGCGATCTCGACCTTGCGTGCATCGCCCTGTGAGATGAATGGTTGAGCTGAACCCCGAAGCGGCCAAGTCCCCGACTGTCGAGTGGCCCAGTAGAGATAGCGTGTGTCAGCAACGTCCTCGTCGCGCGAGAAGAAGCGAATCGTGTTCTTGATGCACGACCATTTGCCGGTCGCCAACCAGGTGGTTCCAGCATTTGCGCCGATTGCACTGACCACAACCCCAGTGCGATCATAGTCAAAGTAGGGCAGCTCCCCATCGGGACCAGAGGCGCTGAATGCCCGGAACCGCGGCCCTTCCACAACGTATGACTTCTTGGTGACAGCAGTATCGCCCCAACTGAGGTCTGCGACAGCGCCGAGCGTCACCACATCAAGGCTACTCATTCGCCAAGATCCTCAAGCTGCGCACGAACGACTGCTTCAAGTCGACTGCCGTGTTCGAACTCTGCGTACAGCTCACTCTTGAGACGCGCGAGTCTGACATCTATACGCTCATCATCCGGCTCCGCCTCCTCGGTCCCGACGTAGCGTCCTGGAGTGAGGACGAAGTCATGCTTCTTGACGTCGTCGAGAGTCGCGGACTTCGCGAACCCGGGAATATCCTCGTATTGCCCGTCAGCATTGCGCCAGGCGTGATAGGTGTCTGCAATCTTCGCAATATCGTCATTACTGAGATCGCGAAGCCTCCGCGTGACCATCGTGCCAAGCTGTTTCGCATCGATGAAGAGCACCTCGCCAGTGCGCTTGCGGTGACCATTACCGTGTCGATTCTTCGAAACGAACCATAGACTCACGGATATGCCGGTGTTGTAGAAGAGCCTGTCCGGCATCGCAACGATGCAATCAACCAGGTCAACTTCGACCAGCTTCCGGCGAATATCGCCCTCGCCGCTCGTTCTCGAACTGAGTGAACCGTTTGCGAGGACAAACCCCGCCGTGCCGCGAGGACTCAAGTGATGTATGAAGTGTTGAACCCATGCAAAATTCGCATTCCCCTCAGGTGGAGTGCCGTATTTCCAGCGCGGATCATCGGCGAGCTTCGCATTCCACCACTTCGAAACGTTGAATGGCGGGTTGGCGAGTACGAAGTCAGCACGCAGATCCTTGTGCAAATCCTGGGTAAAGGAGTCGGCGGGCCGATCACCGAGGTCAGCTTCGATGCCCCGCAACGCGAGGTTCATCTTCGCCAACTTCCAGGTGGTTGCCGTGAACTCCTGGCCGTATATGGAAATGTCGTCGGTCTTGCCACCATGAGCCTTCACGAACTCGGCAGACTGAACGAACATGCCACCAGAACCACAAGCAGGGTCATAAACGCGACCCTTGTACGGCTCTAGCATCTCAACAAGAAGTCGGACGACGGATCGCGGCGTGTAGAACGCACCAGCGTCCTTGCCGGTCTCCTTGCCAGCAAACTGACCAAGGAAGTACTCGTAGACGCGCCCGAGAACGTCATCGCTGCCGTGATCGTCCGTCTCGGTGAATCCGATTGAACCGATCAGGTCGACAAGGCTGCCTAGTCGAGTCTTGTCGAGTTCCTCACGCCCATAGTTGCGCGGCAGCACGCCACGAATGCTCGGATTCTCCTTCTCAATCAGGTCCATCGCCTTGTCGATCAGCTGACCAATCTCAGGAAGCTTGGCCTTGCTCTGCAAGTAGTCCCATCGGGCCCCTTCGGGAACCCAGAAGACGTTGTGGCTCGTGTACTCTTCTCGGAGTTCCAGGAACTTTTCACGGCGCTCAGCATTTGGAATGTAGTCGGCCGACTCCTCGTTGCAGAGCTCCGACTTGAGTTCGTCACGACGCGACACGAAGGCGTCTGAGATGTACTTCAGGAATACGAGCCCGAGGACTACATGCTTGTACTCGGACGGTTCCTGATTACCTCTCAGTTCATCAGCAGCTTCCCAGAGCCGCTGCTCGAGTGTCTTGTTCTGCTTCGCCTTCTTCGCACGCGCCATATTCACTTCTCCATCGTGTTAGTCCGGGATGAGATCCCCGGCGACCTTCAGCAATCCCCCTTGATCATAAGCCCAGCTACTGACATGCGGGCGTGAGAATCCCCTGCGCCTACAATGAATTTGGGATGGGCAGCGCATCAAGATACAGCGCTGATACCTATCTACAGAATATCACATGCATATTGTGGTAGACAATCTGCATATTTACCTTCAGACCCACCACGGCTCTGCGTAGCGCCAATCGACGTAGTCGCTGTCTGCGTCTCTGACGTTCTCTTTGTATGGATAGGGGTGCTTCGCCATGAGTCTGTCGGTGTGACAGTGGATTGCCGCTCCATCCTTGTTGTATTCGTAGATCCTCACCTGTTGCAGCGCAAACATCGATATTCCGCCCACCTGAATATCGAACTGCTTCTCAACTTCCGCCTTTGACACAGTCCTGTCACGGAACTCGAGCTGAAGCAGGCCACACAACTGCTTCATCGCCTTGATCAAGAGACGACGCTCGAGACCGCCGGGACACATGAACTGTGCCAAGGGATAGGTCCAGTCGTTGATCTTCGTCGAACCCAGCATGCTCATCCATCGTTCGTATAGGGCCGTGCCTTCCTTGCTACTTAGCAGCTCGTCGCAGAAGGTTCGGGCGTTGTCGAGTGTGGCTGCACCAAGCGCAGCCAGAAGTCGCTTTCGATCATCCAGGAGGAACGGAACAATGAAGCGGGTGCCACGCCACCAGTCATCTGGCAACCCCTCGCGCAAGAAGCTTCTTGCAGTCGGCTGCCTGAGACATGCCTCGAAGTAGTAGTGACTGTATGTGTATGACCAAAGAGCCTCATCGAAGAGCAGATCACGTCTCGTCGGGACAAATTTCGCCTTGCGAGAGTACTTGTTGACTGCCTCAACCTCTTGAATAGCGTTGGCGCAGAAGTCGTACGCGTCCATCCTCAATACCGCATCCTGCAGGTAGCGATAGAGCTGACTGACAGCATGGCGAGCCTCGCTCGACAAGACGACCCCTGTGCGCGCATCAGCCAAGACCCCGACTACTCTCGGAAGTGCCAATGTGATGTCCGCGAGGATCCGCGCCCTCTGAGTCTTAAACAGCTCTCGTGTGAAGAGTGGGCACTCCTCCTTATCCACATACTCCTGACGTTCGGTGACATTCTTATCCCAGAACTCTGGAGACATCGCGAAGATCGCGTCGGCGATCCTGCGATCGGTCGGATTCGGAATCGACGCGATGATCCCCTTCAGGCCACTCTCGACCATCTCGGCCGCATCTCGCCGGTCGGCAGCCGACGTAACGAGATCACGCCCAAATATCTCAACCAGGACATCTGGGTACTGCTCAAGACGCGCAGCACTGAGTCGCTTGCCTCGGCGTCCGAACGACTCGAGAGCCTTATAGAGCGAGGATGTCTCGGACTTCGCCACCGTTTCCCTTCTGTCGCACACCCCAGGATTCGTCCCTCGCTACCCATCATACCGGTCAGGTCTGCGGGACGCGTCGAGCAAGTTCGCGCGAACTTTCACTCCAGAATTGCCACGAGACTCTCTCCGTCTCGCTCAATAGCCTCAGCTTATCGGCGAAGCATCGCCGTCTACACCTTCTGGCATGGAGAGGAGTCGCAATGAACGAGAACAGCACCCTGGCAATCCAGGGAAACAGCGTAGGCCCGCAGTCACTCGAGTTCATGAGCAGGCACATACGCAAGCAGGCGGAACAGCAGATCGACCGGGTGGTCGCAAATGGTCTGGCCGCCAACGCGCGTGAGCAGGTTCGCGCCCTTCTGGCTCAGACCGCCCTGCAGAACGTCGGCGCTCTGAGCGCGATTGAGGCGCACTTGATCACCGTCGCGCCGTTGGGTAGCCCCCGCTATCAGTCGATCGTGGATGCCTACGCAATCGGCGCCGCCCAGATGATTATGAGGTGGTAGCGATGAGTACCTATGAATATGTAGCAGTAGGCTTCGTCATCGGATCCGTGCTCGTTGGGCTGATCGCTGCGTTCATCGACGACGCGGAAGAGACGAACCGCGCCAGGGAACGGCGTCGTGAACTGCACAAGACGCAGGCCCTGACAAAGAGCGCCCTCGCAGACGCATCGGCTCAGGCGGCCAAGCTCAATGCCGTCGCGCTGCGCGCCGCTACCGCCCTTCTGGACGAGGCAATTCGGTCTGGTGTTGTCAATAACACACCAACGTCTGGCGCTTCCGCTAAACACAAGCGCAACTCCGCTAACCCCTCGTCCCATCGCCCTGACTAGATACCGCCCCTGACCTGTGATTTCGCTGCCTTTGGGTGTGCACTAGTAGTGAAGCGGCGGGCCAACTGCCCGATTAGCCGCCCATCACGAAAGGAGGCAAGACATGAGCAAGAAGCTCTATCGCACGATCATGGCTGACCCGCCGTGGGACGTGCAGCAGAAGGGAGGCAAGAACTCCCTCGGTGCACAGCGCCACTACAATCTAATGACACTTGATGAGATCAAGGCGCTGCCCGTAGCCGACCTGGCTGATCCCGAGTCCAGCCACTGTTGGCTATGGGTGACAAACGCGACCTTGCGTTACGGCTACGACGTCCTGGAGGCGTGGGGTTTCACTCCCCGCAGTCCGCTCACGTGGTGCAAGCCGCGTTTCACCCTCGGCAACTACCTACGCAACTCAACGGAACACGTCCTGCTCGGGACACGCGGGAAGGCACCGGTTCAGTTCAAAGCCCAGCCTACCTGGATGTTCGCACCCCTCCAGGATCACAGCCACAAACCCGAGGAGCAGTACGACATTATCGAACGGGTCTCTCCTGGCCCGTATCTGGAGCTCTTCGCACGTCGCCGTCGCCACAACTGGGACGCTTGGGGCAACGAGATCGACTCCGACATCGACGTGCCTGGCTACCCGGTACCCAGTCGCCCTCAGATGGAGAACGCGTCATGAGTGGGGGTGAGCAAGGTGCCGAGCGAACCGAACGACTCGATGCTGAGGAAACTGTGGCACGCCTCGTTGAGGGTCCTCGCGTCGACCCTAATCCTCTGGTTCAGCGTTCAGATCCTACTGAAGATCTGGAAGGTGCTGTTGATCGTTGCCGTCGTGGGCTTGGGCATCTGGCTGCTAGCCAGGTGGTGGTACCTCCGCAACTAGAGAGCGAGCCCAATCTGGATTCTGTCCACGTACTGCTCTATCCCGACAACACGACTGAGGAGGTCAGCGCTCATGAGTAGTCGCAAGTCACGCAAGCGCGGCCGCCCCATGCAGTCGCATAGAGTATGGATTCAGCCTGAGATGAACGACGATCTGGACGCCCGCAAGCTCAGCCGTGCATTTCTCGCACTGGCACTTCATCGCGCCGCAGAAGAAGTCGCGGCGGAAACCGAGCACGGCCATGGTGGTGATCCTGGCCATGGAGACGACCGCGATGGCGCGTAAGGATGCACTAGTCTGGCGAGGGATCAGCTGGCCGCGTCCTTTCGACGAGGATGCCGCGCTCGAGCTACTAACGCGCATCGCATCGGACCACACCCTCGGGCATGTCGTCTTCGAAGTCCGGGGTGACTCTCGCAAGGTCCACTACCTTGTCGGCTGCTCCCCCGACCGAGTACACAGCGTCGGCTCCGCGCTCACCACTCACGTTGAGGATGCGCGCTTCTGCACAGCGGTCTCACGTCGCCTACCGACTCTGGCTGCCAAGGTGCGGATGACGCATCCCTCGCTCGCTCTCTCCTCGGATCGAGTAATGGCCGCAGTCCGGGCGGTGCTCGCTGGTTTCGCCGCAGCCAAGCGGGACGGTGAGGAGCTCGTGCTTCAGGTCATTCTCGGCCCGAGGATCAGACCCCACACAGTACCCGACCACGCCACCGATCCCCGGAGCACATGGTTCGGTCTTCTTCTTTTCGGAGAACGCCCTGCATCTGCTGATATCAAGGCCAGCATGAAGGCACGCGCCCACACGCATGCATTCAAGACGGTGATTCGACTCGGCGTGAACGCCCAGACGAAGGGACGCGCAGTTCAGCTCCTCACTGGACTGCACGCCAGCCTGAAGGTGGCAGAAGCAGCCGGAGCGCGCCTCCACATCGCTGCCGAGGCACCATCAGCGATTCATGCGGCAAGAGATCCATGGCGCTGGCCGATGATTCTCACTCCCCCGGAACTCCTATCGCTCATGGGTTGGCCACTCGGCGACGGCACCATACCGGGAATCGGAGCCGTCCATCCACGGCAACTGGCTCCGCCTGAGCGAATGAAGGATTCAGACAGGACCTTCGCCGTCAGCAGCGCTCCCGGTGAGACAGTGAGGCTCGGCATCTCGGCCAGAGACTCCCTGCAGCACACCGTGCTTCTCGGGCCGACCGGTTCCGGTAAGAGCAACGCCATGCTCAGCCTGATTCTGGCAGACATCGAAGCAGGACGAGGTGTGCTGGTCATCGACCCGAAGAGCGATCTGACGACTGACATCCTCGCCCGTGTCCCTGAGAATCGTCGAGCAGATGTCGTCGTCATCGATCCCGCCGATAAGCGCCCTGTCGGGTTGAACCCGCTCGTCAGCAAGCGCCAGAATCCCGCCCTTGTAGCCGATGGAATCCTGGCCGTCTTGAAGGAGCTCTATGCGGACTCATGGGGTCCTCGCACCCAGGACATCCTGACCGGCGCGCTATTGACGCTCGCCCAAACGCCTAAGTCGACGCTTGTCTGGCTGCCGTCACTTCTCACAGACGCCAAGTTCAGGAAGTCGGTGACTCGAGGCCTGTCCGATCCTATGGGGCTCGAGCCATTCTGGAACGCCTTTGAATCGATGAGCCCCGGCCAGCGGGATCAGGCCATAGCACCTGTACTCAACAAGCTGCGCCAGTTCCTGCTCCGACCTGCCCTCCGAGCGGTACTCGGTCAGACCGAACCACTCTTCGACCTGGGCGACCTCTTCTCGCAGCGCAAGATCGTCCTCGTGTCACTCAACAAGGGGCTCATCGGCGCAGAAGGCGCACGGCTTCTCGGCTCGCTGGTGGTCGCGCAGCTCTGGCCCCTCATCCTGTCCCGCGCCAGTCTGCCGCCAGAGGCACGCCACATCGTCAGCGTCTTCATTGATGAGGTTCAGGACTACCTGACCCTGCCCACAGATCTAGCAGATGCGCTGTCGCAATCTCGCGGCCTAGGAGTCGGCTTCACGCTGGCGCACCAGTACCGCAATCAACTGCCAACGAGCCTCAGAGCCGGAGTCGATGCGAACGCTCGCAACAAGATCGTGTTCGGGCTCAACGCTAGTGACGCGCATGACATGGCGGCGATGGCTCCCAACTTGGAGGTCACCGACTTCATGCTGTTGCCGCGCTTCGGGGTCTACTGCCAGCTGACTACTCAAGGGCACCCAGGCGGATGGATCTCCGGAAAGACAACTCCAGCTAGACCCGTCATCGCCAACGCCGAACACCTCAGAGCTGAGAGCGCCCTTCGATATGGTCGCGACAGCGATGAGGTAGAGCGGGATGTCATAGAAAGCATAGGACTCCGAAGCAACGACTCCACCGACGCCGACACCGAGGTGGTAGGACGTCGTGTCAGGAGGCAGCCATGACGTGTCCTGTCGCCCGTCCAGTCGCGTCAAGGCTTGCTGCGCACTCTCGCAGGTCAGAGCGCCCACATCGCTCCACAAGGGATGAGACTGTCCCACACCTTTGGCGTGGGACTTCCCACCCGGGCGCGGAGGCGTGCGTATGAACAGCCAACGCATCAGCCGCCCGCAGCTCGAGTCAATCAGGCAAGGACTCACCGATAGGGACACAGCGATTCTTGAATCCCTGGCGCGTCACCGGCTCATAACATCCCAACAGATCCTGCGTCTGCACTTCTGGGATCACGCAAGTGATTCGGCAGCGACCCGATCCACCAACCGTGCCCTGGCTCGCCTCGCAGACATGAGCCTCATCACCCACCTTCAAAGACGAATCGGCGGGGTGCGTGCAGGCTCCAGCGGGAACGTCTGGACCCTGACCGAACCGGGTGCACGCCTTCTTCAGTTGATTGGCACGGAGGGACTGCCCGTGCGCTTCCGGCCACATGAACCGACCAACAGCTTCCTCGAGCACACCATCGCAACTACAGAGGTATCAGTGAGGCTGTCAGAGGCCGCACGTGGCGGCGCCTTCACCCTTCTGGAGCTACGACGCGAACCTGACTGTTGGAGGGCACACAGCGGCACACACGGAGGCGTACTGCAGCTGAAGCCTGATCTGTATGCCGTCACAGCCTCGGGCGACTATGAGGATTACTGGTTCTTCGAGGTTGATCGGAGCACTGAGCCGCCTTCTAGGATTGTCCGCACGTGCCTGAAGTACGAGCATTATCGCTCCACCGGCGCAGAGCAGAAGTTGACCGGGGTGTTCCCTGCTGTGGTGTGGGTGGTCCCGAATGCGAAGCGCGCCGCGACGCTGCGCGCCCACATCGCCTCTGCGCAGGATCTCACCCATGAGATGTACGCAGTGGTCGTACCGGAGGAGCTAGAGTCACTCGGCGGAGCCGGAATCAAGGCATCAGGAGCGCAGTTGTGAGTCGTCGTGATTCTGACAACATCCCTGCTCAGAACCGTTACGGGGGTGACGCGACCGACGACCTTGCTGCGGTTGGCAATGAGAGGTACATGTGGAAGGGAGTAAACGAGGAACCCGACCCTATGAATCCACAATCAACGACCATGTCAGCACCCTTCACGGACGCACTTGCGCAGAGTCTCGTCCCCAAAGCCGCTGTTTCATACCTGCGTGTCTCAACGCGGGATCAGGCATACCGAGGTGGCGAGGCAGAAGGCTTTTCCATCCCAGCCCAGCGCGAAGCCAACAAGCGCAAGGCCGCCTCTCTCGGTGCGATCGTCATCAAGGAATTCGTCGATCGCGGAGCTTCGGCCAAGTCGGCCAACCGTCCTGAGCTCCAACGGATGCTGGAGTATGTCGCCGAGAACGATGTCGACTTCGTCATCGTGCACAAAGTCGACCGTCTGGCCCGCAACCGCGAGGACGACGTCGAGATCAATAAGGCTCTCAGCAAGGCGGGAGTCCGCCTCGTCTCCACTACTGAGAGTATCGACGAGACACCGTCCGGCATGTTGCTGCACGGCATCATGTCCTCGATCGCTGAGTTCTACTCGCGCAACCTCGCCAACGAAGTCATCAAGGGAATGACTCAGAAGGCTCGCAGTGGCGGGACGATCAGCAAGGCACCGCTCGGCTACCGCAACGTCCGCACCATCGACGATGAAGGTCGCGAGGTACGGACTGTCGTCGTGGATGAAGAGCGTGGTCCACTGGTGCGGCGAGCATTCGAGCTCTATGCGACTGGCAAGTGGACTGTGGCCGCTCTGGCTGATCACTTGGCGAACCGTGGACTAAGCACCGTCAACACTCCGCGCGTGCCATCTAAGCCAGTCAACGAAGGCAACCTCAACAAGATCCTCGTCAATCCCTACTACAAGGGATGTGTGACGTTTCGCGGCGCGGTCTATCCAGGCAAGCATGAGGCGCTAATCGACGAGATGACGTGGCAGCAAGTGCAGGACATCTTGGCTACGCATGCCAGCGGCGAGCGCACCCGCGACCATCCCCACTACCTGAAGAGCACCGTCTACTGCGCGACGTGCGGCTCACGACTCGTCGTCCAGATATCCAAGTCCAAGACCGGACTGCACTATCCGTACTTCATGTGCGCGGGTCGCCACGCCAAGCGAACGGACTGCCGACAGAAGGCTGTGCTCATCGAAGAGGTCGAGCGACGCATTGAGGAGTACTACGAGCACATGGCGATGGACCCCGAGTTCCGCAGGCACGTCGAGGCCCTACTCGTCGACGAACTGAGGTCCGCTAGGACTGAAGCGGAGACCGAGCTGAAAGACCTCGCTCGCGAACGCGACCGACTGGAACGTGAGCGCGACAAGCTCATGCAGGCCCACTACGAGGGCGCAATTCCGGTCGACTTACTCAAACGCGAACAAGACCGAATAGCTTCCGGGTTGCTCGAGATCACGGGCAAGCTCGAGGCCTCGAACCTGCACTTCGATGTTGTCGAAGCCAACCTCAAGGCAGCGCTCGATCTCACCGAGAACTGCGGACTAGCCTACAAGACGGCCCCTGACCATGTCAGGCGACAGTTCAATCAGGTGTTCTTCAAACGGATTCTCGTGGGGTCGGACACGAGGGTGGAGCCGGAACTTGCGCCACCGTTCGACATCCTGCTCGGACCGGAGCTGCGCTCCTTGGGTCGAGGAGACGAACAGAACACCCCAGATGAAACGAATGAGCCCACTCAGACGAGTGGGCTCATTGCTCTTGACCAATCAAACCGCCGGACGAGGCACCGAGTGGCGTTCCCTTATGTCCAGGGTTTGAGTAACGGACTATTGGTGCCCCCAAGGGAATTCGAATCCCTGTTGCCGCCTTGAAAGGGCGGAGTCCTTGGCCTCTAGACGATGGGGGCATATTCACTTGTGGTGGGCCGTGTAGGGATCGAACCTACGACCTTGGGATTAAAAGTCCCCTGCTCTACCAACTGAGCTAACGGCCCATAGCTCGAGCACCTTACATGCCAGCTCGCCCAACAGGGCGAAAAAGCGCAAGGCGTAGTGTATCTGCTCAACCCAGCATGGGTCAATGCGGAACAATGGCAAGCCCCGGTTCACAGGCTGTTAACCCACATCGGGTATGGTTATGGAGTACTGTCCAACGACCCGAGGGGGACCATGGGTCGACTACTGATCGTATCCAACCGATTGCCGGTGTCGCCCGAGCTGGACGAGAACGACAACCTCGTCTTCACAGGCAGCGCCGGTGGTTTGGCAACAGGTCTGGGCTCCTTCTATAAGCGCTACGAGAGCCTGTGGGTCGGCTGGTGCGAAAGCGCCGGCTGTGATGGCTTCGAGCTGCGTGAGCGCCTACTGCAGGAGCACTCCTGTGTGCCTGTCTTCCTGGACCCGACCGACGCCCACCTCTACTACGAGGGATTCAGCAACGAAACCGTCTGGCCCACGTTCCATCACTTCGCCCAGTATGCGCAGTTCGATGAAGAGACCTGGCAGGCGTACAAGCGGGTCAACCATCGCTTCGCGGACGCCGTGATGGAGCAGCTGCAACCCGATGACATCGTCTGGATCAATGACTACCACCTCATGCTGCTCCCTAGCATCCTGCGCGACCGGATGCCGGAGATCACGGTGGGCTTCTTCTTGCACATCCCCTTCCCCAGCTTCGAGATCTTCCGGATGCTTCCGTGGCGCGAGCAGATACTCAACGGTTTGCTCGGTGCGGATGTCATCGGTTTCCACACCTACGACTACGTCCGTCACTTCCTCTCCTCGGCGCTGCGTCTTGCCGGTCGGGACCACACGCTGGGCCAGATAGCCATCGGCTCGCGCACCGTCAAAGTGGACGCGTTCCCTATGGGCATCGACTACGAACGGTTCGCCTCGGCGGCCTCATCGCCGGAGGTGGCCCAGATGGCCCCGTCGCTGCGCGCCCACATCGGAGACCGGCGCTTCATCCTCTCGGTGGACCGCCTGGACTACTCCAAAGGCATCCCCGTCCGCCTTGAGGCGTTCGAGCGCTTCTTAGCCGAACACCCCGAGTGGCACCGTAAGGTGGGGCTCACGATGGTGGCGGTCCCATCCCGGACAGACGTGGAGCACTACCAGCTGCTGAAGCGAGAAGTGGACGAGCTTGTAGGGCGCGTCAACGGCCGTTACGGCACGATGGACTGGACTCCCGTGCGCTACCTCTACCGGTCGCTTCCCTTCAACGAACTGGTGGCGATGTACAAAGAGGCGGACGTGATGCTTGTGACGCCGCTGCGTGACGGGATGAACCTGGTGGCCAAAGAGTACGTAGCCACCAAAGACGATAGCGGCACCGGCGTGCTGGTGCTCTCCGAACTCGCCGGCAGCGCCGCGGAACTTGGTGAAGCGCTGGTGGTGAACCCGTTTGACCAGACAGACATCGTGGACGCCATCGGCCAGGCGCTGGACATGCCCGTTGCCGAGCAGCAAGAACGGCTGACGGCGATGCAGGAACGGCTTCGTCGCTACACCGTGGTGGATTGGGCCGAGGACTTCATGGGCGCGGTGGAGCTTGCCAGCGAGAACCGGCGAGAGCGTGCCGCGCTGAACCTCTCGGCACAGGTGGAACAAAGGCTGCTTGAAGACTACGGGAACGCCGCGCGGCGGCTTCTGTTGCTGGACTATGACGGGACGCTGGTGGGTTTCTCGGCCAAGCCGGGCTCGACCAAGCCCGATGACCAACTGCGCACCACGCTTCACGCGCTGGCTGCAGACGAGCGCAACGAGGTAGTGATCATCAGCGGTCGTGACAGGAAGATACTGGCCGAATGGCTGGGCGACCTGGATGTCTCGCTGGTGGCCGAGCACGGTGCGATGCAACGTCGTCGTGGCGGCGAGTGGATAGAGATGCCGATGCCGCCGGACACATGGATAGAGGCCGTACGTTCGGTGATGGAGCGCTATGTGGACCGCACGCCGCGCACGTTCATCGAACAGAAGGAGCACGCGCTGGTGTGGCACTACCGGGCCGCCGACCCCGGACTTGGGCCGCAGCGTGCTCGCGAGCTTCACGAAGCTCTGGCCGGGCTCACCGAGAACCACGGCCTGGCCATCATGGAGGGTCACCGCGTCCTTGAAGTGAAGCCGGCCAACGTCAACAAGGGCCGCGCGGCTATCGAGTTCGTGGAGAGCGAGGCGTGGGAGTTCGTCCTGGCGGTGGGCGACGACCGCACAGACGAGGACGTCTTCGAAGTCCTGCCGGCAAGCGCTTACTCCATAAAGGTGGGCGGTGGCGGATCGCTGGCACGATACCGCGCCGAAGGCGTCACAGAGGTCCGTTCCCTTCTCGGCAGAATGGCGAGGTGACATCGATGCACTGTCTGGAGGACTACCGAGGCACCGTTGGAGACGATGTGATCGCGGGGATCCACGCCAAAGCCCGGCACCTGCTGGGCAGACGCGTGCTGCACGTGAACTCCACGTACCAGGGTGGCGGCGTGGCCGAGATGCTCGCGTCGCTGGTGCCCATCATGAACGACACCGGCGTGGACGCGGACTGGCGCATCCTCCTGGGCAACACCGACTTCTTCCAGGTCACGAAGAAGTTCCACAACGCCATGCAGGGCGGGCCCATCAACCTGACGCGTCGCAAGAAAGAACAGTACGAGAACACGAACAAGGCGTTTGCAAGCTGGGCGCAGCTCGATCGAGACGTGGTGGTCATCCACGACCCGCAACCACTGCCGCTCATCCGCTATTTCAAGAAGCGGCAGCCGTGGATCTGGCGCTGTCACATCGACATCACCGACGCCAACCCGGAACTATGGGACTACCTCAAGGGCTTTCTGCTGCGCTACGACATGATGCTCGTCTCGCACCCCGACTACCTGCATTCCGACCTCGCCGTGCCGCAGCGCATCGTGCATCCGGCCATCGATCCCCTCTCGGCGAAGAACATAGAGCTCAGACCCGCCGAGATAGACCGGCTGCTTGCCAAGCAGGGCGTCCCGCGGGACAAGCCGCTGGTGACGCAGATCTCGCGGTTCGACCCGTGGAAGGACCCTTTGGGCGTCATCGAGGCGTTCAAGCTGGTGCGCGAGGAAGTGGACTGCCGCCTGGTGCTCTGCGGGAGCATGGCCGCCGATGACCCCGAAGGCCTGGTCATCTACCAGGAGGTCGCAAGAAAAGCGCGCAAGCTCGTTGAGAGCGGCGACGTCATCTTGATCGCGCAAGACAGCCCGTCGTCGTTCATAAACGCGCTGCAGCGAGCCTCCACCGTGCTCGTGCAGAAGTCGACCCGCGAAGGCTTTGGCCTGACCGTGGCCGAGGGGATGTGGAAGGGCAAGCCTGTCGTCGCCTCCCGTGTAGGCGGCATCCCGCTGCAGATCACCCACGGCGAGACCGGCTTCCTCGTGGAGCCGCACGATATCCAGGGCACCGCCGAGCAGATCATCACGCTGCTGCGCGACACGCAGCTTCGCGCTAACATCGGGGAACAGGCGCGTGAGGCGATACGTGCGAACTTCCTCACGACTCGCCTGCTAGACGACTACCTGGACGTACTCACAACGCTCCTCTAGGAGGCTGCATGACCTTTCTTGGCGCTGATGTCGCAGACTACGGAGTCATGGCCGCGCTCGTCGTGGGCGGACTGGCTCTGGGCTGGCTGTTGGAGAAGCTCGTTGCCGGACGCCTGCGTGCAGCGGCACGGAAGCGCTCATGGGACGGCTGGAACGTGGTCGCCACCGGCATGGGACACATGCCCGTCTGGTGGCTGGGACTTGCAGGCGGGGCCATCGGGCTGGACGCACTGGACTGGAGCGGCCAGGTAGAGACCTATCTGGGCAAGGCGCTCATCGTTGCAAGCGGCATCACGCTCATCGTCGTGGCGATGCGGATCGCCACCGGCTTCGTCCGGATGTATGCCGAAGGAGCCGACGAAGCGGCCGCGTCCTCGACGATCTTCGTCAATCTCACACGCATCGCCGTGGTGCTCCTGGGCGGCCTGCTCATCTTGAACGCACTCAACATCTCCATCACGCCCATCCTCACCGCGCTGGGTGTTGGAGGTCTAGCCGTTGCCCTCGCCCTCCAAGACACGCTGAGCAACCTGTTCGCCGGCGTGCAGATCATCGCCGGCAAGCAGATCCGCCCGGGCGACTACATCGAGCTCGACGGTGGCCAGGCCGGCTACGTGGAAGACATCGCATGGCGCTACACCACCGTGCGCAAGCTCTCCAACAACCTCATCGTCATCCCTAACTCCACGCTGGCCAACTCCATCGTCGTCAACTATCAGCTACCTGCCGAGGAGCTCTCGGTGCTCATGGAGGTAGGCGTCGCCTACGGAACGGACCTTGAGCATGCGGAGCGGATCGCCATCGAGGTGGCCACCCAGACGATAGCCACCTGTTCGCCCACGGTGACGGACTTCGAGCCATTCGCACGATTCCACACCTTTGGCGAATCGTCCATCGACATGACCGTGGGACTGCGCGCGGGCGAGTTCACCGACCAGTGGGAGCTTCGCCACCACTTCATCAAGGCGCTCAAGAAGCGCTTCGACGAAGAAGGTATCGAGATACCCTTCCCGCAGCGGGTCGTGCACCAGGCGTAGGGCCTCACCGCACAACGAAAAACGGCCGGACAGCGAGAAGCTGCCCGGCCGTTCAGTCTTACAGGATGCCTAGTGACGGAAGTGGCGGTGTCCCGTGAAGACCATTGCCACGCCCAGCTCGTCGGCTCGCTTGATGACCTCGTCATCGCGGATTGAGCCGCCCGGCTGGATGACCGCGGTGCAACCGCCGGCAGCAACCACTTCCAGCGCGTCCGGGAACGGCATGAACGCGTCAGACGCGCACACGCTGCCCGCAGCCTTCTCGCCAGCCTTCTCAACCGCGATCTTCGCGGAGTCGACGCGGCTCATCTGCCCGGCGCCCACGCCAACCGAGGCATAGCCCTTCACCAGCAGGATGCAGTTGGACTTCACCGACTTGGCGGCCTTCCAGGCGAACAGCAGCTGCTCCATCTCGTCTTTGGTGGGCTGGCGCTTGGTGGGGACAGTGAACGTTGAACGGTCCTCGGCAACCACATCGAAGTCCTGAACCAGCATGCCACCTTCGACCTTACGCAGCTCCAGACCGCGGTCTTGCGGGCGACGGATGCCGCCCGTACGCAAGACCCGGATGTTCTTCTTCTGCTTGAGCAGCTCGAGAGCAGCAACGTCATAGTCGGGCGCGATGATGACCTCGACGAACTGACCGCGAGCGTTGATCTCAGCCACGACCTCCAGGGAGACAGGCTTGTTGAACGCCATGACGCCGCCGTAAGCCGATATCGGATCCGAATCATGCGCAGCCTTATACGCCTCGAACACATCCGCTGCTATCGCGGTGCCGCAAGGGTTGGTGTGCTTGACGATGACGCACGCGGGATCTTGGAACTCGCCTACGGCGCTCCAGGCCGAGTCCGTATCGAGGATGTTGTTGTAGCTGAGCTCCTTGCCGTTGAGCTGCTCGGCACGGGCAAGCGTGTGCTCCGCGGCGTCCATATCACGGTAGAACGCGGCCTGCTGATGCGGGTTCTCGCCGTAGCGCAGATCCTGCACCTTCAGCATCCTGGCGCGGAACTCCTCGGGGAACCTGTCCGGGCCTGAGAGGTACTTGAAGATGGCCGCGTCGTAGGCCGAGGTCTTGCGGAAGACCTCCACCGCAAGCGCCTTGCGAGTCTCGGGTTTGGTTGCACCGTCGTTGGCGCGCAACTCCTCGATGATGAGGTCGTAAGCACCCGGATCGGTCACTACCGCCACTGCATCGAAGTTCTTCGCTGCCGAGCGGAGCATGCTGGGGCCGCCGATATCGATGTTCTCGATGGCCTCCTCCAGCGTAACGCCCTCTTTGGCGATCGTCTGCTCGAACGCGTACAGGTTCACGACGACCATGTCGATGAGCTCGATGCCGTGGTCAGCCGCCTGCGTCATGTGCTCCTCGACGTCACGCCGCGCAAGCAACGCGCCGTGCACCTTGGGATGCAGGGTCTTGACCCGGCCGTCCATCATCTCCGGGAATCCGGTCAGATCGTCGATAGGCCGCACGGCGATACCGGCCTCGGCAAGCACCTTCGCCGTCCCGCCGGTCGAGACGATCTCAACCCCGAACTCCTCGGCGAGTACTTTCACGAAATCAACAACGCCCGTCTTGTCGGTGACCGAGACGAGCGCACGCTTGACCTGAACAAGATCCACGAGAAATGCCCCTTCCAAGATGTCTGACAACGCGCCGAGCGGCGCGTACTCTCCCAGCCCCTATTGTGCCTCACTTTTCGCCCGTGCGCGGTGACAAAGCAACGACGGCCCCGGCATTGTCGCCGGAGCCGTCGGATGTTGCAAGACCGAAGCCTACTGACCCAGCTGCTCCCACACGCCGCCCACGACGCGATATGAGGAGATCGCGGCGTTCTTCGTGTCGCCAGCGTCGTCAAAATCGACGATGCCGGTGACGCCATCGTAGGAAAGCGAGCGGATCGTCTCGGCAACAGCAGTGCGATCGGTTCCGGCATCAAGGACCGCACGGATGATGATCCACGCGCTGTCGTATGCGTAGGAGTCGTACGCCTCCGGCGCCATGCCGAAGCGCTCCTCGTAGGCGTTCATGAAGTCCAGACCGCGCGGCTGCTGCTCAAGCGGCAGACCGAGGCTCGTGCAGATGTCGCCCTCGGCATTGGCCGCTCCCGCGATGGTCACGTAATCCGCCGAGAACAGCATGTCTCCACCGATCACCGGCACGTCGAGCCCGGCCTCTTTGGCCTGCTTGCTGATGAGCGCACCTTCGGTGTGCGCGCCACCGTAATAGATGGCCTCAGGCTCCACCGCACCGAAACGCGTGA
Source organism: Coriobacteriia bacterium (assembly GCA_041595875.1). GTDB lineage: Bacteria > Actinomycetota > Coriobacteriia > Anaerosomatales > Anaerosomataceae > UBA2279. Next base: position 8,464 of record JBFHJN010000019.1, on the reverse strand, counting down.
TAAGCGCCGAGAAGTCCACTTCTTTGGCCTGGATCTTCTCCTCACCCAAGACCTCGCCGCCCATCGAGGTGAACTGCTTCACGAACTCGGTGGCCAGGCCCTCGCCGTAAGGAGTGGAGTCATCGATGACCACGACCTTGCTCATGCCCAGGGTGTCGTAGACGAGGGTGGCCGCAGCGCCGCCCTGTGCGTCATCTTTGGCCACGATGCGGTTCGTCGTCATGAAGCCCTGTGCGGTGAGCTGAGGGTTGGACGAAACGGAGACCATGGCCAGACCGGCCCGATCGTAGACGGGCGAAGCGGGAATGGAGCATCCGGAGTTGAAGTGACCCACGACGCCGACAACGTCTGTGTCTCCCGCAAGCAAGTTGGCCACGTTGACCGCCTGCTTGGGGTCACCCTGGTCGTCCTGGGCCGCCAGCACGAACTCGTAGCCAGCACCCTGGGCCTCGCTGCTCTCATTGGCCTCGGCTATTGCCATCTCAACGGCTCGCTTCATGCCCTGGCCGTAGATGGCGTTATCGCCGGTCAGAGGCGCGGCGAAGCCGATCTTGATCGTGGTAGCGGTGCTCTCGCCGCCTGTGTCCCCATCGGTGGACTCAGTTGAACAGCCGGTGAGGGCCGACGACATCAGCAAGGCAGCTGCAAGCATCCCTGCCATGTACCGCGCGTATCTCTTCGTCATGGACGATCCTTTCCGCATGTACCGGTCTCGACGATGCCGCCAGCAAGTGACGGTGTCTTCTGTGAAGAAGTCGAATATACCAGTAGTTACTATGCGGAAATAGTGTATCAGGCGCCGACGGAGCTCTCGACCAGCGCGACTATCTCCCCCGAAGCCGTGAGTCCGCTCTGCACGGCATCGTGTTGCATGCCGTTCAGCACTTCCTCGGTGAGGCGCACATAGCAAAGGTCGTTCACCCGTCGGAACAGATCCTCCACCGGTTCCCCCAGCTGTTCGCGACAGAAGCAGGCCGAGGCGAACGGGTCCTGCGATTGCGTATACTCGATGCCTTTATGCAGAGCAAGCGCCTGCGACGCAGCGGTTGTGGCCATCTTCGCATGGTGTTGAGCTCCCGGCAGATCCCCGAACACATAGGCCTCTCGCGCTGCAGCTACACGCAACCATGCCACGCCAAGAAGAGATCGTGCAGAGGGCTTTGCTGGGGGGCCCATCAACGGAACACCTATGCTGTTGATCCACACGCTCGCCGCCCCCTGAGAATCAGGTTGGATGAGGCGGCCGGGGAAGGCGCCCCCTCGCGCCAAACCCAGCCACAGAGAGTGTGGCAGGTGGACCTTACCAGAATCTTAACAGCCTACAAACCAGTGCTCCGGAGGTGGTTACTCCGCCGGAAGCACACGCACTTTTCGGCCCTCGATGACCACACGATCCTGGGCGATCAGCCCCACAACCAGAGGCAGAAGCCGGTGCTCGACTTCGTGGATCTTGGCCTCGAGCGTTTCTACGGTATCGTCGTCGGAGACGAGCACGGCCTCCTGGGCGATGATCGGTCCCTCGTCGAACTTCTCGTTCGCAAAATGGACCGTGGCCCCGGTCACCTTGACGCCATGATCGTATGCATCGTGGATGGCCGATGCCCCCACGAACGCAGGCAGCAGCGCCGGGTGCAGATTGATGACGCGATCCGGATACGCCTCGAGTACTTCTCGGCCAAGAAGTCGCATGTACCCCGCCATGGCGATCAGATCCACCCTGTGCGAGCGCATCACATCGGTGATGGCGTGGTTGTATGCGGGGAATGTCTCGTACCCGGCGCGGTCGATGAGGACGGCATCGATGCCCGCCCGGCGGGCACGCTCAAGGCCGAAAGCGTCGTGCTTGTTCGAGACCACGACCACCACTTCGGCATCGATGGACCCATCCGCACAGCTGTCGATGAGAGCCTGCAGATTGGTCCCGCTCCCCGAGATGAGGACACCCACCCGCAGCTTCATCTGTCCTTCGACGGGCTCGAACAACTCGCTGTCCAGTACCTCGTTCTCACTCATAGACGATCTCCCCCTTACCGGAGACTATCTCTCCGATCTCGAAGACCTTCTCGCCGGACTCACGCAACGCCGCGGCCACGATAGGCGCATCGGCTGCCGCAAGCACGACTGCATAGCCGATACCCATATTGAACGTGCGATACATCTCGTCGTCCGAAAGGCCGGACGCGGCCTGCACTATCCCGAAGACCGCCGGGACGGGCCATGCTCCGCGGTGGACCCGCGCATCCACGTTCCCGGGCAGCACCCGATTGAGGTTCTCTGTGATCCCGCCGCCGGTGATATGCGCCATGCCCTTCACGGGCGCGCCGCTGCGCGTGAGCGAGAGGATGCTTTTGGCATAGATGCGCGTAGGCTGCAGCAGGGCATCCCCCAACGACTGTCCGTCGAGGTCGACACGCGGAAGCGAGAGCTCGTCCTCGTGACCTTCCACAAGCACTTTGCGGACTAGCGAGTAGCCGTTGCTGTGGATCCCTGAAGACGCCAGACCGAGCACCACGTCGCCCTCGGCGATACTGGAGCCATCGATAGCGGCTGCCCGGTCCACCACGCCCACGCAGAATCCCGAGAGGTCGTAGTCCTCTGGATCCATCACCCCGGGGTGCTCGGCCATCTCGCCGCCCACAAGCGCGCAACCGGCCTGCTTGCACCCCTCGGCGATACCGCCGACTATCCGCTCCATCCGGGCGGAATCCAGCTTGCCCACCGCCACATAGTCGAGGAAGAAGAGCGGCTCGGCACCGGTCACCAGGATGTCGTTGGCGCACATGGCCACGAGGTCGATACCCACGGTGTCATGGCGATCCAGCAACTGGGCGAGCTTGAGCTTGGTACCGACCCCGTCCGTGCCGCTCACCAGGACCGGCTCGCTCATTCCGGCGGTGTTGAGGGCGAACATCCCGCCAAAACCGCCGATGTCACCCAGCACCTCCGGGCGGTAGGTCGAACGTACCGCATCCTTGATGCGGTCGACGGCCCGTGCGCCCTCGTCGATATCGACGCCGGCGTCACGATAGCTGGTAGGCCTATCGGTTGAATCAGTCATCGAGCACCCTCCCGTTTCCAGCATCTGAACACGCCATATCGACCGGTCACTTGTTGGGGATGAACGCCTCGGCGTCCGGATCGTAGTCTGCACGCGTAGGCAGCATACGGGTATACGTGTCCGAAAGCGCGAGCAAAGAGCGTGTGACCTCTAGAGCTTCAAGCTCGGCTGCCGTAGGAGTCAGTTGTTCGAGACGCGAGTCCAACGGCACTGTATACGACGACTCAGCGTCCAGACCTGCATAGACGAGCGAGCCGCTCGTGGCCACCGACCCCTCACGGATGTACCTTCTCATGCCAACCAAGATAGGCTCGTCGGTGAACACGCTGCGTCCAAAATGCGGGACATCGCTGATATCCACTCCGAGCAGATCGGCGATGGTGGGCATGATATCCATCTGAGCCGCCACTTCAAGAGACGTCCCACCCTGCGTCTGTCCCGGGAGGTGGATGATAAGCGGCACCATCAACCGGTCGGTCAGCGTGTACTCCCGACCCAGAAGCGCCTGCTGCGCAGCCTTCTCGTCATCGGTCGCATCAGCGCGGTAGGGTATCCCGAAGTGATCGCCATAGATGACGATGATGGACGAGTCGTACAGCCCCGTCCGTTTGAGTTCATCAAGGAACTCCCCGAGGCAGCGGTCCGCGTAATCCACGTGCGAGAGGTAGGAGCCTACCACCGTATCCGCGTATGGAGCCGGAGGCTCATAGGGGTCTTTGCTGTCAGGGAGCTGCTCGAACGGGAAATGCGAGGTCAAGGTCACGAAGTGCGCGTAGAAAGGCACGTCGGCCTCGCTGTCTTCAAGCAGCACCTCAAGACCGCGCCTGAACAAGACCTCATCAGACGCCCCCATCCGGATCTTGTCCTCCTCGCCGAAGAACGCCAGGTCGTAGTAGCGGTCGTACCCGACCGAGGGGTACATCTGCGTGCGGTTCCAAAACGCCGCATCATTGGTGTGGAGGGTGAACGTATCGTAGCCTTGCTCGCCGAGTATCCTGGGGAGCCCCGGTATCTGGAAACTGGAGTACTCCACGCTTGCAGCGGCGTTGGACGGCGGATACAGGGAGGTCGCCGCCACGAACTCGGCATCAGAGGTGTTCCCCGCCGAGAGCTGCGAGAACGTCTGCGGGAAGTACCAGCTCTCGGCGATCAGCTCGTCGAGGTTGCTCGTCAGTGGATGACCGTCGATGACCTCGCCAACGACCGATGTCTGAAGCGCCTCCACCTGGATGCAGATGACGTTGGACCCCGCTGCTACCCCATAGCTCACGCCATGCAGCCGCTCGCCCGTACCGGTGCCCTTCAGAGTCGCTATGGCATCCATCACCCAGTTCGAATCCTCGGGGTGAACGTCGCCGGAGACTTGGACAAGCGTCCTCGAGAGATCCTCCTCATGAAAGCCGCTGGCCAGCTGGTAGGCAAAGATGCCCATGCCGGAACCGACGTTCATTCCATCAAGAGGTCCGGGCTCCGTGGAGATGATCCTCACGCGTAGGCCCAGAGTCCCGATCACCGCAAGTAGCAGCAGTCCCACGACCAGGCGCGAACGACGAGAGAGTGCACGGTCGGCACCTCCTGAGCGCCGCGCGCGAAGCGCGAGCCAGATGATCAGAGGGACATCGATGAACAGCAATACCTGTTTCAAGGAAAGCAGCTCGAAGACCGCGTTGCCCACCTCGCCGACCTGACCGGCCATGCCTATCGCATCAGGTGAGACTATCTGGTCGAAGAAGGAGGCGTAGACCACCGTGATGAGCATGATGACCGAGGTCAGCACCGACGAGAACACGAACCATCGCCACATGCGCTTCTCGGTAGAGAACAGCAGTCCCAGGCCGAAGATGACCGCGACCACGCTGGCATCGAAGACGATCGCCGCGACGCTACCCCGGTTCCCGAACACCAGGTATCGCTCAAGCAAGACCTTCGAAAGCGACAGGACCCCAAGCATCACGAAGATCCAGACAACAGGAGCAAGCACCGGCCTACGGCGGTCCGTGCTTCTCCGGAACGTCTCAAGATGAGGCGAAGGGCTTGCTGGTCCGCTATGCCGGTTGTTTGATTCCATCAGGACTCCAGACTACGGCATGCGCTCAAGGAGCGTCGAGAGCGTCAAAGATGCCATGACGGCGACGGAGCCGGCGGCAAGCCACCCTGTCCCGTGCGTGACGCGTCTACCCACGGTCTTGCCGAGAAGCACCGGAACGACATAGCCGATCGTCAGGCTCACCAGAGCCCATACCGCGATCGTGACCCAGTCGGCCCAGATCGGTTGCGCAGCTTCAAGCAAGCGACCGACGCCGTCGTAGAGGTCACGGGTACGGCCAAGCACCCACAGGCCGTCACCGATGAGCCAGCCCACGACAAGCACCACCCACGCATAGCGTTCCCGCTCCCGGGGCGTCTTGGGCGCGCCCATGAGCGCAGCGGCCAGGGCCGCGGTGATGACGCCTATCAAGGGGTTGGGATGCAGTCCTCCGCGTACACCGCCTAGCAGCGCCGTCAGGAGGGATGAAAGCTCACTCACCCGATGCTCTCCAAGGAGAGCTTTCCGGCTTTCACTGAATCAGGGATATCTACGGGATAGTCGCCGTTGAAGCAGGCGAGACAGTAGTCCTCATGTGGCGCTCCTGTGGCTGCGACCATGTCCTCGATGGAGAGGTACGCCAGCGAGTCCGCACCAATGAACTCCCGGACCTCTTCGACCGTCTTCACTGCGCCGATGAGCTGTTCTTGGGTGTCGGTGTCGATTCCATAGAAGCACGGCCACTTCACGGGCGGAGACGTGATGCGCATGTGTACCTCCACCGCGCCTGCATCACGGAGCAACGCCACGAGTTTGCGTGAGGTGTTTCCTCGGACGATCGAATCATCGGTCACGATGAGCCGCTTGCCCTCGATGACATGGCGCAACGGGTTCAGCTTGAGCCGGATGCCTTGCTGACGCAAAGACTCCGTGGGCGAGATGAACGTGCGCCCGACGTAGCGGTTCTTCACCAGGCCCTCGCCAAAGGGGATACCGGACTCACGCGCAAAACCGACGGCTGCCGGAACACCTGAGTCAGGAACGCCGATGACCATGTCTGCCTCGACAGGCGCCGAGCGCGCCATGGCCTCGCCCATACGGCTGCGCGCCTCATACAGCGTGCAGTCATACATGACGCTGTCGGGGCGGGCGAAGTAGATGAACTCGAACATGCATAGCGAGGGCTTCTGGGCAGGCACCGCCTGCTGGCTCTCAAGGCCCTCGGATCCGATCTTGACCATCTCGCCGGGCGCGATGTCACGCACGTACTTCGCTCCGATGATGTCCAGACCACACGTCTCGGAAGCGACGATCCACCCCTCGCCCAGGCGTCCCAGCACCAACGGGCGCACGCCGTAGGGATCGCGGAAGGCGTAGAGCGCCTCTTCGGACATGAGCACGACAGCGTACGCGCCGCTGATGCGCTTCATGGTCTCGCGAATGCCCGCGCGCATCGAGTTCTCCTGCTGTGTGAAGTAGTCAACGAGCGAGGCGATGACCTCGGAGTCTGTGGTGGAGCGGAACCGGAAGCCCTTGCCCTTCATCTTGTCGCGGAGGTCAACGGTGTTCACCAGATTGCCGTTGTGAGCCAGCGCGATGGTGGTGGGGCCGATGGAGGAGACCATCGGCTGAGCGTTCTCCCAGCGGGATGAGGAACCGGTGGTGGAGTACCGGGTGTGGCCGATGGCGACGTGTCCCACCAAAGTGGTGAGGTCGCTCTCCTTGAAGACCTGCGGCACAAGACCGAGGTCCTTGTTCACGGTGAGGGTATGCCCGTCGGCAACGGCGATGCCCGCAGACTCCTGTCCGCGGTGCTGCAGTGCATGCAGTCCGAAGTACGTGAGTCGCGCTACGTCTTCGCCGGGTGCGTATGCGCCGAACACGCCACACGCCTCTTCGGGGCGATCAGGCGTCTCGGCGAGGATCCAGTCGTTGGTGAGATCAGCTTCACTCATAAGAGAAGGAGTCGTCCTTGGCTATTCAGGGGCGGGACGCGTGTAGGATACCACGCATGAGGCGCATGCGGCAGACGACTTAGAATCGACCGGTAAGCACGCTGGTGGTGATATGCGGGGTGCGCATAGCATCCAGCTCGCTCAGCGTCACGAACTCGAATCCGCGTGCTTGCGCCGCATCGAGGAACGCCGGCAGCATCTCCTGGCTCATGGTGCGGTCGAGGCGTCCGTCGTGCACCAGGACGATATCGCCAGGTTCAAGCGCGGCGGCCAGCAGCAGCGGGTCGCGGAACTGACTGGACTCAAGGCAGCGGGTCCAACCCGCTATGCGTTTGCCTGAGCGCACCACGCTCCACTCATGCACGAAAGAGAGCTGCCCCCTGGGTGCCCGGTACCACGCGCTCGGCTCACCGGTCGCACGCGCGATCACCTCGTCGCACAGGGCGAGCTCATGCACGAGCGATGCGGCAGCAAGCTCTTCCACATACGGATGCGTATGCGTGTGATTGCCGACCTCATGCCCGTCTTGAACGATCCGCTCGAGGATATCGAAGTGCTTCTCGGCCTCCTCGCCCACAACGAAGAAGGTCGCGGACAAACCGCGGGACTCCAGCGCGTCGAGCATGGCAACCGTATGGTCGGGATGAGGGCCGTCGTCAAAGGTCAAGGCGATGACCGGCTGACGGACCGGCACCGCCCCGAAGACGTACCGGGCGCGTACCGTTTCAAGTGCAGCGGTCAGCCCGAACAGCAAGACGGCCACCAGCACTGCTGCTGCGGCCATGCGAGCGACTGGACGATGAGCGGGTCTCAAGCGACTCCTCAACACGTGTCGTTCAGGGGGTGGGCTCAGTCTAGCGTATCCGCAACGTCATGGGATGTGTCCACCAGTGAAGACGTCGTGCCGATACGCGGAGCTGGCGCACCGACTAAAGCGACCCCAGCCGCCCCACGAGTTCGATGGCGACAGCGCGCACATGCGCGTCTTCGTCGCGAAGGGCGTCCTGTGCCACACCGAGCGCACGGGGGTCGGTGCACGCACCCAGCAGAAGCGTGGCGCTCATGCGGACCTCGGTGGTCCCCCGGCCATAAGCCTCCGCCAGAGCGTCCAGCGCACCGGCCTCGGCCAGTGGCCGCGCCGCCCCCAACGCGAGCATGTCATCGTCCGACGTGACGAGCTTGGCAAGCGTGACGATGGCCCTGTCGCGCACCTCCGGCGTCTCCGAGAGAAGCGCTTCTGTGAGCAGCCGGGTCGTCTGCGTGTCGTAGAGCTCGACGATGCGCGCTACCGCGGACTCACGAACCGCCCGATCAGGTGAGTGCAGGTCTGCACGCAAGCTCGAAAGATCATCCCCGGTCACGACTACTCCTCTATCAACGCCGCACGGCACGTCGACGCCAGATGCGCCAGATGACGATGCCGAG
>JBFHJN010000018.1:0-38676 GCA_041595875.1 Coriobacteriia bacterium | reverse complement strand
GGACGGAAGTTGAAGAAGACCAGGGTGTCGCCATCGACCAGCGGGGCCACCGGAGAATCGCCGTCACAGATCACGACCGGCACAACGAACTCGTCTGTGACACCCGATGAATACGAAGCACTGACAGCGTCCTGTGCATTCGAAGCGCGGACTCCCTGCCCTAGAGCGATAGCCCTCCAGGCCTGCTCCACACGGTCCCATCGATTGTCACGATCCATCGCATAGTAGCGACCCATCACGGTGCCTATTCGTCCTGCACCGGTCTCGGCCAGTACGTCTTCAAGTCGCCTGATGAAGCCAAGCCCGCTTTGAGGAGGCACATCTCGGCCATCAAGGAATGCATGGACGTAGATCCTGCGCGCCCCACGCTGGGCCGCCATGCGGATGAGCGCGTAAAGATGCTCCTGATGACTGTGCACGCCTCCGTCAGAGAGCAACCCCATGAAGTGCACAGCTCTGTCAGTGGTGACGGCCGCATCTATCGAGTTGCAGAGCACCTCGTTGGTCAACAGCGTGCCGTCTTCGATCGACTTGTCTATGCGCGTGAGTTCCTGATAGACGATCCGTCCCGCACCGATATTGAGATGGCCGACCTCCGAGTTGCCCATCTGGCCGTCAGGCAACCCCACGGCGAGCCCCGACGCCTTGACCGGCGCCCACGGATACCGGGCGAAGAGCCTGTCCAGATTCGGCGTGTTCGCCAGGTCGACAGCATTGCCCGGTCCACGCGGCGCGAGACCGAAGCCGTCCATGACGATGAGTCCCACCGGGGCGGGAGCCATCTACTGCGCCGCCCTCACGATGTCCGCGAACGAATCGGCTTTCAGCGCCGCCCCGCCTACAAGGGCGCCATCCACATCGGGCTCTGCAAAGAACATGCGGGCGTTCTCAGGCTTGACCGAACCGCCGTACAAGACGCGGACCTTCATCGCGACCGGCGGCCCGTACATCGCACCGATGGTCGCTCTGATCATGCGCGCAACGTCGTTGGCGGACTCGGGAGTGGGCGTGCGCCCGGTCCCGATGGCCCAGATGGGCTCGTAAGCGACGACCAGCTGCTCCGCCTGCTCCGGGGTCAGGCCGGCGGCACCCGCCATGACCTGGTCGCGCACGAACGAGTCGGTCTCAAGCGCATCGCGCGTGGCCAGTGTCTCGCCGACGCACATGATGGGCACCATGCCCGCCGAGTAGACCGCCTTCACCTTCTTGTTCACCGTCTCGTTGGTCTCGCCGAAGTACTCACGACGCTCCGAATGGCCGACGATGACGTAATCGACCCTGAGATCGACAAGCATCCGCGGAGCGACAGCCCCGGTGAAAGCGCCTTCGGATTCCCAGTGGCAGTCCTGAGCGGCGAGCCCCATCTCGAGATGATCCAGCTCGATGACGGTAGAGACGGTCTTCAACCCCGTGAAAGGCGGCCCGACGACCACTTCCACGTCACCGTCGAACGAAGAGAGCTCATCGGCAAGATCCTGCACGAGGACTGCGCCCTCACCGGCGGTCGTGTACATCTTCCAGTTGCCCGCAACCAGCATCCGTCGCTCCATGTGATCTCCCCTCACTGCCGCTTGTCGCGGCTCAGCTCACCTTGTCGGCAAGGGCCTCAACGCCAGGAAGCGTCGTGCCCTCAAGGAGCTTCATCGAAGCGCCACCGCCGGTAGACACGAACGTGACCCTCTCTTCCAGGTCGAACTTCTTGAGAGCAGCGACAGAATCGCCGCCGCCGATGATCGAGACCGCCCGGTTGTTCCGAGCCACCGCGGTGGCCACCTCGCGAGTGCCCACCTCGAACGGCGTCAGCTCGAACACACCCATCGGCCCGTTCCAGAACACCGTCTTCGCATCGGCGATAGCGCCCTTGAAGAGCTCGGTGCTGGCCGGTCCGATGTCGAGCCCCATCATGTCGGACTGTATCTCCGTACGTCCGACGATGCTTGTCTCGGCATCCTCGACTATCGCGTCGGCGACCACGAAGTCCACCGGCAAGAGCAGCTCGACGTCCAGTTCCGAGGCCTTCTTCAGCATGGCCTTGGCCGGCTCGACCCAGTCGGACTCGACGAGGGACCTACCCACATCCACGCCCTTGGCGACCAGCAGTGTGAAGCACATCCCGCCACCGATGATGAGCGTGTCCACGCTATCCAGAAGACGGTCGATGACGGCGATCTTCTCGGACACCTTCGAGCCACCGAGAATGGCCACGAAGGGGTGCGCCGGGGCGGTGAGCATCTCTGTGAGCGTCTGGATCTCACGGGCGAGCAGAAGGCCGGCGACGGCCGGGAGATAGTCGGCCACCCCGACCGTTGAAGCATGTGCGCGGTGCGCTGCGCCGAACGCGTCGTTCACGTATATGTCGGCCAGCGAGGCAAGAGCCTGGGCGAACGCGGGGTCGTTGCTCTTCTCCCCGGGGTTGAAACGCACGTTCTCAAGCATGAGGATCTCACCGTCGACCATCCTGTCGACGGCCTCGCGCGCCTCCGGGCCGATGATGTCGTCGACAAAGACGACGTTACGCCCCATCAGACGCTGGAGCACCCTGCGAACCGGGCGGAGGCTGTACTGCGGGTCCGGTTCGCCGTTGGGTCGGCCCAGATGGCTGATGACTATCACGCGCGCACCGTGATCGACCAGATAGCGAAGGGTGGGCAGCGCGGCACGAACACGCGTGTCGTCGGTCACCGAACCCTCGGCAAGGGGGACGTTGAAGTCCACGCGCACCAAGACGCGCTTTCCCTGAACGTCGATGTCTTTGATCGTCTGCTTGGAGAACATGGCGCTGCCCTTCTTGAATCATGAAGACGGCCGAGCGATCTTTCGCCCGGCCGTCGTCTCAGCAGTCCTACTACCCGATCAGGTTGACCAGGTCCTTCACGCGGTTGCTATAGCCCCACTCGTTGTCATACCAGGAGATGCACTTGACGAACGTGCCCTCTCCACCCATGACCATGGTGGAGAGCGAGTCGAACACGGAGCTTGCAGGGTTCCCGACCACATCGACCGAGACGATCGGGTCCTCGCAGTACTCCAGGTAACCCTTCATCGGACCCTCGGCAGCGGCCTTCATCGCCGCATTGATGTCCTCGCGTGTGACGGAGGTCTCAAGCTCGGCCACCAGGTCCACGACCGAGCCGTCCGGAGTAGGAACGCGCATCGACATGCCGTCGAGCTTGCCCTTCATGTCAGGAAGCACGAGCGCGATCGCCTTCGCTGCACCGGTCGAGGTAGGGATGATGGATACGGCCGCGGAACGTGCACGACGCAGGTCCTTGTGCGGCAGATCCAAGATCCGCTGGTCGTTGGTGTAGCTGTGGATGGTGTTCATGAAGCCGCTCTTGATCCCGAAGCTGTCACGAAGGACCTTCGCGAAGGGAGCAAGGCAGTTGGTGGTGCAGGACGCATTGCTGATGATGTGGTGCTTCTCGGGATCGTAATCACCCTCGTTGACACCCATGACGATGGTGATGTCCTCGTTCTTGGCTGGCGCGGAGATGATGACCTTCTTGGCGCCGGCGTCCCTGTGCGCTTGAGCCTTTGTGGCGTCAGTGAAGAAACCGGTGGACTCGACCACGATGTCGATGCCCAACTCCGCCCAGGGAAGCTCGGCGGGATCGCGCTGGGACAGGACCTTGACGAAGCGGCCGTCTACGGAGAACCCGTCCTCCTCGGCGACGACGCTCTCGCCGAACCTACCGTGGACCGAGTCGTACTTGAGCAGATGCGCCAGTGTTGCCGCATCGGTAAGGTCGTTGACCGCAACGACCTCGATATCCGGATCGGTCTCGCACGCACGGAAGACGAGACGGCCGATTCTACCGAAACCATTGATCGCGACTCTCTTTGTCACAGACAGTCCCCTCCTCGGACGGAATCTCATATGTCGTTCATGGCCCCGTGGGGCCTGCATGCATAGTACCGAAACATCGCGGCAATAGCACCCACATCAAGGCCGCCTAGCAGTCCCCTGCGAGTTCCTCAAGACGGCGGATCCTGTGGTAGACCGCAGACTTGCTCAGCGGGGGTTCAGCCAGCTCCCCGAGTTCGCGCAGGCTCACATCGGGGTTCTCCAGGCGCAACTCGGCCAGTTCCTGCAAAGCCGGCGGCAGGTTCTCCAACCCGCGCAAGTCCGAAAGCCGGCGGATCGCTTCGATCTGGTCGATGGCCGCCTTGGCGCTCTTCTCCAGATTGGCGGTCTCGGCGTTGACCAGGCGGTTCACATCGTTGCGCATACTCTTGATGATACGGACGTCCTCGGTGCGCAGCAGCGCCTGATGCGCACCCACTCGCGCCAGGAACGTGACGATCGCCTCGGCGCCCTTGAGGTACACCGAGAAGGTCCCCCGACGCTGCGTGACGCGTGCCGGCATCTCGAAGCGCTCCATGAGCGCCACAAGATCCTCCGCCATCTCCTGGGTCTCAGCGGTCAGCTCGAAATGGAAGTCCCCATGCGGATCGGCCACAAAGCCGCCACCGAGAAAGGTCCCTCGCAGGTATGAGACGGCGCAGCAATCCCGCTTCACCAGCCACGGCGGGATGCTGTAGACCGGCGTCAGTCGCTCATCGACGATGCCAAGATCCAGAAGCGCCGGGGCCAGCCTGGGCTGCGCCGGCACCGTGATCAGGTAGTTGTTGGACCTGTGCAGCACGGAGCGACGCACGGTCAACTCGGTATTAAGGTCGAAAAGACCATGCAGCAACTTGATGGCCTTTCGCGCGACAGGAGCCGTCTCTGTGGCGATCTCAAGACGGAACCGCTCGTTCCCGGTGAAGTGCAGCGTCCCTTCCACGCGAACCAGCGCCGAGAGCTCCGCACGCGGACAGCATTTCCGGCGGGTCTCCACTCGCGAAAGCTCGTCTTTGACCTCGGCGGTGAACGACATCTACAGCACCTCTCGCAGGGCTCTGCACAAACGGGCGGCGTCATGGTGCATGGGGTTGGAAGGATCCACGAGATCGCGGGCGACGACCCGGATGCCGAGGGACTCGATCCGCTGTCGGACTACCGGTGAAGCATCCACGGACGGAATGCCGGGGGGCAGAAGCGCTGCTTCGGTGTCATGGAGCAAAACGACATCGATCGCATCGGCCAGGCCATACTCACCGAGCGCATCGAGATGCTCGTCCGCGCTCATGCCGGTGGTCTCACCGCGCTGGTTGGCCACATTGCACACGTATATGATCCGTGCGCCCGTCTGGTTGAGCCCGGTGACGACTCCGTCGACAAGCAGGTTCGGGATGATGCTCGTGAACAGACTGCCGGGACCGATGACGATGACGTCTGCCGAGGCTATTGCCTCGAGCACCGGAGGATACGCGGGCGGCGCCTCCGGCGACATGCACACCCTGCGGATCGGCCCGGGACCCTGCGCCACCAACGCCTGTCCGGTCACAAGGGTCCCCGAAGCGTCCAGGGCCTCCAAGACCACATCATGCAGCGTTGAGGGCAGCACTCTCCCCCTGGTGCCAAGAAGCGCTGCAACCGATTCGATCGCCTCGGCAAAACCACCCTTCATCTCCACCAATGCGGCGATGATGAGGTTGCCGAGAGAGTGACCGACGAGTCCTTCTCCCGCAGAGAAGCGGTACTGGAAGATGCGCGCGAGCTCGCCGTCATCAGGAGCCAGAGCCACCAGGCAGTTACGGAGGTCACCCGGAGGCAAGATGCCAAGCTGACGGCGAAGCTCCCCGGAAGACCCCCCGTCATCCGCCATGGTCACCACAGCGGTGACATCGTAGTCGCCTTCGGCGGCCAGACAGCGCAGTACGAGGGGCAGTCCTGTGCCGCCCCCTATCGCCACCGCACTCTTGTTCGCCGCACTCATCGGGGCCCTTTGTCCTTGCCGATATCACGGTGCGTGACGTTCAGCGCATAGCCAAGGGCCCGCAGATGCTGGGCGGTGTGCTCCGCCAGAACCACGCTCCTGTGCATGCCTCCCGTGCATCCAAGGGCGATGTGCAGATGTGTCTTGCCTTCGGTCACATAGTCCGGCAGCAGCAGATCGAGCATATCGAGCCACTTCTCCAGAAACGCCTTGGTCTCGGGGCGATCCAGAACGAAGCTCTTCACCGGGCGCTCCAACCCGGTCTTCGTGCGCAAACGCGCCACATAGTACGGGTTGGGAAGGAACCTGACATCCATGACGACATCAGAATCGATGGGCAGGCCATACTTGAAGCCGAACGACGAAACGGTGACTGTAAGCGTGTCCTGCCGCCCTTTTGAGGCGAAGGACCTGCGGATGACCGCACGCAGCTCCTGGGGCAGGAGATTGCTCGTGTCGATCGTCTGATCGGCCCGCTCACGCACCTCACGCAGTATCTCCCGCTCGGCCCGGATGCCCTCGGCGATGGAGCCCGCCTCGGCAAGCGGATGACGCCGCCGGGTCTCTTTGAAGCGCGTGATCAGCGTCTTGTCGTCAGCCTCCAGGTACAGTACCCGGAACGGCGTGTCGGTCCGCTTCAGCTCATCAAGGGCCGCAAGAAGCTCGTCGAAAAACGCACGACCCCGCACGTCACAGACCACGGCGACCCGCCGGATACGGCTGCCGGGAAGATCTGAGAGCTCCACCATTCGCGGTATGAACGCCGGCGGCAGGTTGTCTATGCAGAAGTAACCCAGGTCCTCGAAGGTGTGGATGGCCTCAGATCGACCTGCCCCGGACATGCCGGTGATGACCACGAGGTCACGCTCGGCGATGCCGGCTTCCTCATCACGGATCGCATCGTGCACGGGTGCCACCACCTAGCGGTCGGTTTCGACGAGTTTCGTGCCGATGCCGGATATGATCGAGATCAGGATCGATGCGACAACAGTCTGCCATAGCCCTGTGGTGTGAACGCCGTCGACCACTGCTGCGACGAGGTAGAGCATACCGGCGTTGATGATCAAGCCGAACAACCCCAGCGTGAGGATGGTGATGGGAAGCGCGAAGAACTTGACGATGGGTTTGACGACCGCATTGGCAAAAGCCAACACCAGCGCCGCTATCACGGCCGCGGGCCAGAAGCTGTCGACCTGGAGCAGAGCCTGATCGGACAGATAGGCGACGCCGAAGAGCGCCCCGGCCGATATAAGCATACGTAGAATGAACTTCATTGAGAGTCTCCTCCTAAGTCCCTGAGCTGCGGAACATCGCCGCAGGATAACCAAGTATAGCAAGCGAGACCGACGCAGACGCTACGACTCTGAAGCTCCGTGATGAAGGGCAGCGAACACGTCGCTTGCCACCGCGATATTGATGCCCGGAACATCCGCGATCTCCTCCAGGCTCGCCTTGCGAAGCTCCCGCAGCGAGCCGAAGTGCTTGAGGAGCGCTTTCTTGCGCTTCTGGCCGACGCCCGGCACCTCATCCAACGCCGAAGCGGTCATGGCCTTGCCACGCAGCTGGCGATGATACTCGATGGCGAAACGGTGTGCCTCGTCCCTGATCCGCTTCACCAGATACAGCGACGGTGAACCGCTCGGCAGTGTGACCGGCTCGTCCCACTCCGGCAAGAACAGCTCCTCCTCGCGCTTTGCGAGCGCAACCACAGGCAGATCGACGCCCAGCTCGGCCATTGCCGCGAGCGCGACCGTGAGCTGGGGCTTCCCGCCATCGACGATCAACAGGTCAGGCGTTGAAGCGAAGCGGGTGTCTCCATCGATCTCCCGGGCGAACCGGCGGCGCAAGACCTCCCGCATCATCGCGATATCGTTTGCCTCATCGGTTTGCATCCGCACCTTGAACCTGCGGTACGCCTGCGAGTCGGCCCTGCCGCCCGTGAACACGACCATCGAACCGACGGAGTGCCGGCCGTGCAGCGTGGAGATGTCGAAGCTCTCGATACGCAGCGGCGGCGCGGGCAGGGCAAGAGCACTCTCCAGCTCAAGCAGCGCCCGGTTGGTGCGATCCTCGTCATAGCGGGTCCTGTGCCGGTATCGCATGAGCGCGTGACGCGCGTTGATGGCGGCCAGATCCGCCAGCGCGCGCTTCTCGCCGCGTTGCGCCACATGGACGCGCACCTTCGAGCCGCGCAGTCCGCTCAGCCACTCCTCAACGACGTCCGGCGACCCCGGAAGCGAGGGGACGAGGATCTCTTTGGGGATGTGGGATGCCTGCCCGTAGTAGCGGAGCAAGAAGCCTTCGACCAGCTCGGCATGAGGAACGTCGAGCCCCTTGTCGAGCACGAACTCGTTGCCCATCAGCACGCGTCCTTCTCGGACAAGGAACACGTGGACTCCGGCGATCGTCTCTTCCCGCTCAACACCGATGACGTCCATATCAAGCGGTCTGTCCGAGACGACCTTCTGCTTCTCAAGCACGGTTCGGACGGCCTCCAGCGAATTGCGCAAGCGCGCCGCCCGCTCGTAGTCGAGGTTCGCGGACGCTTCGCGCATCGCGGACTCGAGATCGGAGGCGACGTCTGTCTGACGGCCCTCCAGGAAGGCCACCACCTTCTCCACCTGCTCGGCGTACTCCTCGCGGGTCACTACCCCCACGCATGGACCGGGGCCCTTCCCCACATGATGGTCAAAGCACGACTTGCCCACGGGCTTGCCGCCATCCCTTGAGAGCCGCTTCCATTCAGCGCACGTCGCCCTGCAGATGGGATGCACCCGCCGTGCGACCTCGATCATCTCGCGCGCGGCGCGGGAGTCCGTGTACGGCCCGAAGTAGCGGGTGTCGGGGCGCTTGCGTTCCCGCGTGTACTTGATGGCCGGGAACAGGTCACCCATGGTGACCGCGATGTACGGGTAGCTCTTGTCGTCCCGGTAGTCGACGTTGTAGGGCGGTCGCAGCTGCTTGATGAGGTTGGCCTCCAAGATGAGAGACTCCACCTCGGTGTCGGTGACCATGTAGTCGAACGTCGTCACCTGCTCCATCATGAGCGGGATCTTCTCGCGATCGTCATGACCCGAGACATACTGCCGCATGCGTTTGCGCAAAGACTTGGCCTTGCCCACGTAGAGGACCTCTGCGTCTGCCTTCCACAGGTAGACGCCAGGGCCGTCGGGCACACGGGCCAGCTGTTGTTTCAGGTCATCGGCAACCACTGGACCTCCTAAGGCAGCCGGGAGCTCTCCGGCTCAACGCTCGCGCCGCGGCCCTCCAAGACAGGCTTGAGGAAACGGCCGGTGTGCGAATCGCGATTGGTGACGATCTGCTCGGGCGTGCCCGACGCGACCACGACGCCACCACGGTCGCCGCCCTCCGGACCGAGGTCGATGATGTAGTCCGCGCTCTTGATGACATCGAGGTTGTGCTCGATGACCAGCACCGTGTTCCCCACCCCGACGAGCCGCTGCAGCACATCCAGGAGCTGACGGACGTCGTCGAAATGCAGTCCCGTCGTCGGCTCATCGAGTATGTAGAAGGTCCGACCTGTGGAGCGTCTCTGCAGCTCGCTGGCAAGCTTGACCCGCTGCGCCTCACCACCCGAAAGCGTGGTGGCCGGCTGGCCGAGCTTGACGTAGCCAAGACCCACGTCGAACAGCGTCTGCAGCTTGCGCTTGATGGGCGGGATATTGGTGAAGAAGTGGAGCGCCTCTTCCACCGACATCCCCAAGACATCAGAGACGGTCTTGCCCTTGTATGTCACTTGCAGCGTCTCGCGGTTGTAGCGCTTGCCCCCACAGACCTCGCATGGCACGTAGACATCGGGCAGGAAGTGCATCTCGATCTTGATCTGCCCGTCGCCTTTGCACGCCTCGCAGCGGCCGCCACGGACATTGAAGCTGAATCGACCCGGCGCATAGCCGCGTGCCTTGGCCTCCGGCGTGGATGAGAACAGCGAACGCACGTCGTCCCAAAGACCGGTGTACGTGGCGGGATTGGAGCGGGGCGTCCTGCCGATGGGGCTCTGGTCGATGGATATGACCTTGTCGATATGGTCCAGCCCGTCCATGCGGTCGTACTTGCCGGTACGCTGACGCGCGTGGTGAACGGCGTTGGTGAGCGCCGGAGCGAGCGTGTCGGTGACCAGGGAGGACTTCCCGGAACCGCTCACACCGGTGACGAGGACGAGATTGCCGAGAGGTATGTGTACGTCGATCGACTTGAGGTTGTGGGCGCGTGCGCCTATGACGCTCAAATGGCCCTTCTCGGCAACACGCCTGGTAGCCGGAACAGCGATGGACCGCGAGCCCACCATGTAGGCGCCGGTGAGCGAGTCGGGACACTCCATGACCTGCTCGGGCGTACCCTGGCACACGACCTCGCCGCCATGCTCGCCGGCACCGGGACCCATGTCGATGACATGGTTCGCCGCGCGGATGGTCTCCTCGTCATGCTCGACCACGATGACGGTGTTGCCCAGATCACGCAGCCGCTCCATTGTTGCGATGAGACGCGCGTTGTCGCGCTGATGAAGCCCGATGGACGGCTCGTCCAGGATGTAGAGCACGCCCATAAGCCCGCTGCCTATCTGTGTGGCGAGCCGGATACGCTGCGCCTCGCCACCGGACAGGGTCGCCGTTCCCCGCTCGAGGGTCAGATAGTCGAGGCCCACGTCCACAAGGAAGCGGAGCCGCTCGACGATCTCTTTGATGACGCGACGTCCGATCTGCTCCTCGCGATCGGTGAGCGCGACGCCTTCGAAGAACGCGAGGGAGTCCTTAGCGGAAAGCGAGGTCACTTCCGAGATGTTCCTTCCGCCGAAAGTCACGGCCAGGATCTCGGGCTTGAGGCGCGCACCCCCGCAGCTCTTGCACGGGATGACCGCCATGTAATCCTCAAGCTTCTCGCGCACGTTCTCGGACTCAGAGTCCTCATAGCGTCGCATCACTGAAGCAAGGGCACCCTCGTACTTGGTGAACCAATGGGTCTCTCGGCCATCGCGCGTGATGTAGTCCAGACGGATCTTCTCGGCACCGAAGCCGTTGAGCAGACCGTCGCGCACCTTCTTGGGCAGCTCGTACCAGGGTGTGTCGACGTTGGCGCCCAGATGCAGGGCCGCCGCCTCCACCAGCTGCGGGTAGTAGTTCATGTTGCCCGAGAAGGGCTTGATGGCTCCCTCGGCGAGCGTGAGCGTGTCGTCAGGGACGACGAGGTCCGGATCGGCCTCCAGACGACTTCCCAGGCCGAGGCAGTCGGGGCAGGCACCATAGGGGCTGTTGAACGAGAAGTCACGCGGCGAGAGCTCGTCCATGGAAAACCCGTGCTCGGGACAGGCCAGCGCCTGAGAGTAGACATGCTCCTCGCCATCGACGACGGCGATCACCACCGTGCCTACAGAGAGCTTGAGCGCCATCTCCACGCTCTCGGCAAGCCGGCCCTGAAGTCCCTCTTTGATGACGAGCCGGTCGACGACGACATCGATATCGTGCTTGTACTTCTTGTTGAGAACGATATCCTCGTCCAGCGTCCGCGCCTCGCGGTCGATGCGCACACGAGTGAAGCCCTCCGCCTTCAAGTCCGAAAGCAGCTTGCCGTACTCCCCTTTCCGGCCCTTCACGACTGGGGCGAGCACCTGGAACTTGGTGCCCGGGGGCAGGAGCAGGATGGCGTCCACGATCTGTTCGGGCGTCTGCTTCTCGATTCGTCGTCCGCACACCGGACAGTGCGGCACACCGACGCGAGCATAGAGCAGCCGCAGATAGTCGTAGATCTCGGTGACCGTGCCCACCGTGGAGCGGGGGTTTTTCGACGTCGTCTTCTGGTCGATGGAGACCGCGGGCGATAGTCCCTCTATGTGGTCTACGTCCGGCTTGTCCATCTGTCCCAGGAACTGCCTCGCGTATGCCGAGAGAGACTCCACGTAGCGGCGCTGACCTTCGGCATAGATGGTGTCGAAAGCCAGAGACGACTTCCCGGAGCCTGAGAGCCCTGTTATCACGACGAGTTCGTCGCGCGGAATATCAAGATCGAAGCCCTTGAGATTATGTTCTCTAGCGCCTCGTATTGAGATGCGATCCAACGACACGGATGAGTCCTTTCGTGAGGGTTCACTCTCTCGCGAACCTTTATTGTATCGCGGAACATGCGAGCGAGGTGCCAACAGTGACCGTGCGCCGCTCGCCATGCGGTCGAAGCCCGCGCGCAACCTGCTTGAAAAACATTCGCATGCCTGACATTGACTTGAAACCCACCGGAAACAGCCCATAGATACGTTGAATCCACGGTCACAGGGGTGTATCGGCCCGACCGCATTCTGTCCAAGTCACGAATAGAGGGGGGCCCGTGGATACAAAGGTGGTTATCGACACCGTATGGGTGCTGCTCGCAGCGATGCTTGTGTTCTTCATGAACCTTGGGTTCGCGCTTGTGGAGTCCGGCTTCGCCCGAGCGAAGAACACCGTGAACATCATCTCGAAGAACTTCGTGGTGTTCGCAGTGGCAACCATCGCCTTTCTCGTCATCGGCTGGGGGCTGATGTACGGAGACGGGAACGGCTTCATCGGACTGAAGGGGCTCTTCTTCGTCGGCGGAGCTGACAACAGTCCCATGGTGGGAGACGCATACGAAGGCGTCTACTCTGCACTCGGCTGGACAGGTGTTCCGTTGCTGGCGAAGTTCTTCTTCCAGCTGGTGTTCGCCGGTACGGCGGCGACCATCGTCTCCGGCGCGGTGGCCGAACGCATCAAGTACGTCTCTTTCATCGTCTTCTCGTTCGTGCTGGTCGGGTTCATCTACCCCGTCATCGGACACTGGGTCTGGGGCGGTGGCTGGTTGGCTGAGCTGGGCTTTTTCGACTTCGCCGGATCGACTGTTGTCCATTCGGTGGGCGCGTGGGCCGCACTCGCAGGTGTACTGGTCCTGGGACCGCGCCTGGGCAAGTACGGCAAAGACGGTAGCGTCCGCGCGATTCCCGGCCACAACATGACTTCGGCTATGACGGGCTGCCTGATCTTGTGGTTTGGCTGGTTCGGCTTCAACCCCGGCAGCACGATGGCCGCCGATCCCGAGGCGATCTCACGCATCATGGTGACCACGAACGTATCCGCCGCCGCAGGAGCGCTGGCAGCGACCGCGCTCGCCTGGAAGCTGCTGGGCAAGCCCGATGTGGGCATGACGATCAACGGCGCGCTCGCCGGACTCGTCGGCATCACCGCGAGCTGCGCCTTCGTCAGTGTTGGCAGCTCGCTCGTCATAGGTGCGCTCTCCGGCCTGCTGATCGTGCTGGGCGTGCTCTTCCTGGACAAGGTCAAGTGGGACGACCCGGTCGGCGCCATCGCGGTGCACGGCATGGGTGGCATATTCGGCACGCTGGCAGTAGGACTCTTCGCCCAGGACAAGTTCATGCCCGGCACGACGGGTGACGGACTGTTCTTCGGCGGTGGCTTCTCGCCGGTCCTGACCCAGCTCACCGGCATCGCAGCAGTAGGCGCCGCGGTGTTCGCGGCATCGATGCTCACATGGCTTGCCATCAAGGCGATCATGGGTGTGCGCGTGACCGAGGAAGAAGAGCTTGAGGGTCTGGACATCGGCGAGCACGGCAACCGTGCCTACCCCGACTTCGTTCAGACAGAGACCGTTGCATAGCCGTATCGTGGGATATCTACCCGACATGTCGACACCGGATGCTGAGGGACAAGGAGAAGCATCGTGAAGAAGATAGAGGCCATCATCAAGCCGCACAGGTTAGACGATGTAAAGGAATCGCTGAGCGCACTGGGCGTGACCGGGATGACCGCCTACGAGGTGAAGGGTTTCGGCCGCCAGAAGGGCCACACCGAGGTCTACCGCGGCGCCGAGTACACCGTGAACTTCGTGCCGAAGCTCAAGATCGAGCTCGTCGTGGACGACGATATCGCTCCTAAAGTGGAGGAAGCGATCGTAGAAGCAGCACGTACCGAGAAGATCGGCGACGGCAAGGTGTTCATCTACGACTGCGAGAGCGCCGTACGCATCCGCACCGGTGAGCGCGGACCGGACGCGCTGTAGCGCATGTCAGCGCGAAGCGAGGAAACGATCTCGCGTCTCATGGAGGAACGGGAGCGAGTGGTCGGCAGCAGTGTGCCTGGCACTGTCGCTGCACGAGAGCTTTCTGACGTGACCGACAGGGCCGTCTCCGCGCTTGCGGAGGCGGCCTTTGCCGAATGCGAGGAGAAATGGGCGGTCATCGCGCTTGGCGCGTACGGTGCGAACCGGCTTCTGCCCTACTCGGACATCGATCTGCTCGTACTTGCCGAGACCCCCTCGCAGAAGCTGAAGCCTTATGTGGAAGGCCTGCTCTACCCGCTGTGGGACACCGGCATCGACGTGGGGCATCAAGTCCGCTCGCGGGCCGAGCACCTCAAACAGAGCGCGGCAGACATCGAGATCCTGACGTCTTCGCTCACGGGACGGATCTTGGCCGGCGACCGGGAGTACGCCACAGATGCGCTTGGCGAGGTAGCGCGGCGCGCACACCGTCGTCGGCGCCACGTGCTCGCCTCGCTCGCCGCACGACAACGCCCCGGCTCCCCCTACCTGCTTGAGCCCGACTTGAAGGCGGGGATCGGCGGGCAGCGTGACATCGACGAACTGGTGTGGCGCGCGGCTGTACTGGGGGCGGCCCCGTCGCATGACTGTACCGGCCTCGTCGAGCTGGGCGTTCTCACGCATGAACAGGCGGCGCTGGTGCAGGGCGCTCAGGACCACCTCACGGGAACACGCTGGCGCGTGCAGACCAGCCTGAAGCGGAACTCCTCACGGGTGACGCTCGACCTCGCCGATGAGGTAGGACTGGACGGACTGCACGAGGCATTGGCCGACGTGGCCATCGTCCTGGATGGAGTCCGCGGCATCCTGCCCACTGTCGACCCCGACCCCTGGGACGGACAGCGGCTCTTCTCGGCGCTTGCTGAAGGGACGCGCGCCCTCCCCACCCTCGAATCCGCGGCCTTCATGGGGAGGCTGGACGCGCTCATCCCCGGGATGTCGGCGCTCATGGTCCTGCGCCGACCCGGCCTGGGCCACCGATACACCGTTGGCGCACACATGCTACGAGCTGCCGCGCTTGTGGCCGGGATCGGCGCCGACGACCCGATCGCAGCCGAAGCACTGCGCGCACCGGGCGACGTGCGGCCACTCCTGGTGGCGGCACTCACCCATGACGCAGGGAAAGAGACGGCCGGACCGGGACACGCCGAGAGAGGCGTGCCCGCCGCGCGGGCGCTCGCAGAAGCGGTCGGTATCGACCCCCGGGCGACTGCGATGGCCGAGCGACTCGTGCGAGAGCACCTGTTGCTCGCCGAGACGGCCGCTACCTCGGACACAGATGATGATGACGTGATCCTCTCGGTGGCCGCACGGGTGGGAGACGCCGCGACGCTGGGCGCTCTCTACATCCTCACCGCCGTCGATAGCCTGGCCACGGGCCCCGGCGCCTGGACGCGCTGGCATGCGGCGCTCGTGCGCGACCTGCTGAGCACTGTGGACGGCGCGCTCGCCGACCCTGAAGCTTCCAAGATGGCCGAGCGCGCGAACCTCGTCCGCGCAGAGGTGCTGGAGGCACTGCCCGCGAAGTCGCCTCTTGCCCCGATCATCCACGCGATGCCGTCTCGCTACCTCAGCGGACACACCGCAAGCGTCGTCATAGCACAAGCGGGTCTTCTCGCCGATGTAGGAGCCAAAGGGACCGACCGCGCACTTGCTATCGGCGTTGCCAGCGGGAGCGTGGCGGGCACATACCGCGTGACCGTGGCGACCCCTGACAGACCCGGGCTGTTCGCCACCGTCGCCGGCTGTCTGACGCTGGCGGGTCTCGACATCATGGATGCTGAGCTGTACACCATCGGCCTCACCGCACTGGATAGGTTCGTGGTGGGATCAGCCACGGACGCGTCGATCGAACACCACACCTGGAACCGCTTCGAGCGCGAGCTCCGGGCGGCGCTCAACGGCAACCTTGCACTGGAGACGCGGCTCGCAAAACGCAGGCTCCACTACGACCGTCGGACGTGCAGTAGACCGGTCAGAGTGGAGTCAGACACGCGTTCCGCCCGAGTGACCACGCTTCACGTCACCGCTCCGGACCGCGTGGGCCTGCTCTACGACATAGCCGCCGAGGTCTCTGATGCGGAGATAGACATCGTGAGAGTCCGCGCGCTTGTCAAAGACGGTGTCGCCCAGGACGTCTTTCTCCTGACAGACGTCGACGGTCAGGCGCCACGCGACCCCGGTGTTCTGGGCCACTTGGCGATGCGTATCAGGGAGCGGTGCTCGAAAGCCTAGGGAGCCAGGGCGCTCTTGATCTCCTCGAACTGCTCTGTTGTGATCTCGCCACTGGCAAGCCGTTGACGCGCTATCTCCAGCGCTGGATCAGTGGCCGGAGGCGCCGGGGGCTTGCCGGACTCCATCGCGTCTCTGCCGTACCGGACGAACCAGACGACCAGGACCACCACCGCTGTGAACACTATCGCTGCGCCCAGCAGCAGTATCAACAACTCGGCCAGGCCGACCCCGCCACCGAATCTCCCGTCATACATCATCGTCCGCTCAGCTCCCTGCGATGAGGTCTCTGACGACCTTTGGATCCGCCAATGTCGACAGATCGCCGAATGCCTCCATGTCCCGCTCGCCCGCCGCAAGCTTACGCAGGATGCGGCGCATGATCTTGCCAGAGCGGGTCTTTGGCAGATCGTGTGCGAACTGGATGTGGTCCGGCTTGGCGATGGGGCCGATGACCTTGCGGACGTGCCCCGACAGGATCGTGGCCAGATCCTCGCTCTCGAACTGCCCGTCCTTCAGCACGACGTAGGCCCGAATACCCTCGCCCTTCACCGGATGCGGAAATCCCACGACCGCCGCCTCGCTCACAGCCTCATGGCTGACGAGCGCGCTCTCCACCTCAGCAGTACCCAGGCGGTGTCCACTGACATTGATCACGTCGTCGACACGTCCAAGGAGCCAGTAATCCCCGTCAGCATCCACCCGCGCACCGTCTCCGGTGAAGTACCTTCCAGGGAAACGCTCGAAGTAGACCTCGCGCATTCGCTTGTGCTCCGGATCGCCCCAGGTACCGCGCAGCATACCCGGCCACGGCTTCTTGATGGTCAGGTAGCCACCTTCACCCGGATCAGCCCGGCTCCCGTCCTCCCGGACGACCTCAGGCTCGATGCCGAAGAACGGCCATGACGCCGACCCGGGCTTGAGCGGAGTGGCCCCGGGGAACGGCGTGATGAGAAAGCCGCCTGTCTCGGTCTGCCAGTACGTGTCGACGATGGGTATCTCTCCCCTGCCGATGGTCTCGTGATACCACGTCCAGACCTCGGGGTTGATGGGCTCACCCACCGTGCCCAACAGCCGGAGGCTGGACAGGTCGTATCGGCCAGGCCAACCCGAACCGTGCCGCATGAGCGCCCGGATCGCCGTAGGGGCGGTGTAGAAGATATTGACGCGGTACTTCTCGACGACCGACCAGAACCGCCCGGGGTCAGGATAGGTAGGCACGCCCTCGAACATCAGCGATGTGGCGCCGACGGCGAGCGGGCCATACAGGATGTAGCTGTGACCGGTGATCCAGCCTATGTCCGCAGTGCACCAGTAGACATCCTCGTCCCGGTAGTCCATCACCGTCTTGAAAGTGAGCGCCGAGTAGAGCAGATAGCCCGCGGTGGTATGCAAGACGCCCTTCGGCTTACCCGTGGAGCCCGAGGTGTAGAGGATGAACAGCGGGTCTTCGGCATCCATCTCAACGGGCGGACACGGCTTGCGGACTTCCGGCGCCGAGATCTCCTGGTGCCACCACGTATCGCGGCCCGGCTCCATGTCCACATCCCCGGCTCCACGGCGGACGACGATGCACGCCTCGATGCTGGGACACTCGAAGAGCGCCTCATCGGCCGCCGCCTTCAGCGCGACCTTGCGGCCGCCACGGATGCCCTCATCGGCGGTTATCAGCAAACGCGCACCGCAGTCCTGGATACGGCCCCTCAGCGCGCTGGCCGAGAAGCCCCCGAAGATGACGGAGTGGATGGCGCCGATGCGGGCGCAGGCAAGCATCGCGATAGGCAGCTCAGGGATCATGGGCAGGTACAGGGCCACCCGGTCGCCCTTCTCGATGCCCTTCTTCTTCAAGACATTGGAGAACTTGCTGACCTCGTAGTGGAGCTGCTGATACGTGTAGGTGCGGCTCTGACCGTCGTCCGCCTCCCAGATCAGGGCGGCCTTGTTGCGGCGCCACGTGTCGAGGTGCCTGTCAAGACAGTTGGCGGCGACGTTGAGCGTGCCGCCCTTGAACCAGGTGTGGTCGAGCGATTCGAAGTCTCCGGCGCCTACCTCCGTGAAAGGCTTCATCCACTCGAGTTCGGAGCGGGCCGCTTCACCCCAGAATGCGTCAGGATCCTCCAGGGAGCGCTCATACGCGGTCTCATACGCCTCCTTCGAGGCGATCACTGCATCCGCGGAGAACTCCGCATATGGCTGCACGACACCCCCGTCAGCGGATAGATGCTCGATCGTCGGGTCAGTGGTCTGCCGCTCCGTCATCAGTGCACCTCCGTGTTTGGGCCCTAACGAAGTAATACCCCAACACCGTAGTTGACGACAGTGCGTGAGATGGGAAGATAGATACCTATCGCCTCCTCGTCGGCCGACCCTCGGGCGGAGTTGAATTGCTCTCGCATAAGTACGATCACCTGAGAAACCGCATCCAGAACCTCGGCAGCACTCTCGTCGCGTACTCGGGAGGCGTGGATTCAACGCTGCTCGCCTTCACGGCGCACGCCGTCTTGGGTGAGCGATGCGTGGCAGTCCTGGCGCTGTCGGACGTACACGACATCGGCGAAGCGGAAAGCGCACGGGCTACCGCACGTGAGCTGGGCTTGCGTCTGCATGAGGTGGAGACCTACGAGCTCGCCGACCCGCGCTTTTGCACGAACCCTTCCGACCGCTGCTACTACTGCAAGGCCGAGATGTTCGGCCTGCTCAAGACGGTCGCACGGGCACGCGGCATCAAGTGGGTCATCGACGGAAGCAACGCTGATGACGAATCCGATCACCGGCCTGGAAGGCGCGCGGCAAGGGAGTTCGGGATAGTGAGCCCACTACTTGAAGCGGGACTTCACAAAGACGAGATCCGTCTGCTCTCGGCTGAACTGGGTCTTCCTACATGGGACAAGCCCTCGATGGCATGCCTGGCGACCAGATTCCCTTACGGCACCCAGATCACCGAGGCAGGGATCGCGCGCGTACGTGTCGCCGAGCAGGGCCTGCGGGCGCTGGGGATCCGGCAGTTCCGCGTGCGTGCCCATGGCGATGTCGCCCGTGTAGAGGTCGAGCCCGAGGAGATGGAGCGCGCGTGGGAGCTGCGCGAGGCTGTCTCTTCGGCGGTGAAGAACGCGGGCTTCATGTTCGTCGCGCAAGACCTTGAAGGCTATCGCAGTGGCAGCATGAACGATGTGCTGACAAGCGAGGAACTGGTAGCCAGCGAGTCAGACGACTTCCTTGAGCGCACGCCCTAGCGCGCGCCCGCCATCTCAACCGGACAACGGCTCGGCCGAGACGATCAGCTGCGGTCAGCCACGCCGCTCACGCCCTCTCCGGAGCAGCCGGAGGCTGTTGAGGACGACGAGGAGAGAGACACCCGTGTCGGCGAACACTGCCATCCAAAGCGTTGCATAGCCGAACACCGCGAGCACCAGCACCAGCAGCTTCACCGCGATGCTGAAAAAGACGTTCTGTCGGATGACTGCGACGGTACGCCCGCCCAGCGAGAGGAACGCGGGAAGAGCTTCAAGGTCGTCGCCCAGCAAGGCGACATCGGCAGTCTCAAGCGCGGTATCGCTTCCGGCAGCACCCATCGACACACCGATCTCAGCCAGCGCAAGGGCCGCAGCATCGTTGATCCCGTCACCGACCATGGCGACGCTACCGTGCTTGGCCGAGAGCGCCCGCACCGACTCGAGCTTGTCTTCCGGCAGCTGTCGAGCGCGGTAGTCGCTGAGACCGAGATCGCGAGCGGCGGCGGCGGCAGTGCGCTCATTGTCACCTGTGAGCATCACGAGTTCAGTGATGCCCATCGACTTGAGCGAGGCGATCGTCCTGCGGGCCTCAGGGCGGATCGCATCAGCCAACCCGATCAACCCGATCACGCGTTCTGCGTTCGCCAGGACGAGCACGGTCCGTCCCGCGTCTTCCAGCCGCTCGATCTCGTAGACCGCCTCATCGGCCAAGCGACCGATCTCGCTCTCCACGAAAGCCGCGCTGCCTATGTGATAGCGCACACCGTCACTCTCGGCGCGGATCCCTTTGCCCGCGACCTCGGAGAAGCGCTCCAGGTGCCGTGGGCGCACCGATCCCGCGGCGCGTGTCACAGCCTGTGCGAGCGGATGGGTCGATCCGGCCTCAAGAGTCGCGGCGATCTCAAGGACGTCCTCGGCGCCGCCGTTTCCGAGCGACACCACATCCGCGACTTCCGGACGACCGACCGTGAGCGTCCCGGTCTTGTCGAAAGCCACCGCGCGCACCTTGGGCGCCGCCTCAAGGAACGCCCCGCCCTTCACCAGCACTCCGTCACGCGTGGCGCGTGTGATCGCCGAGACGACCGCCACCGGTGTTGAGATCACCAGCGCGCACGGACAGCCAACGACGAGAAGCACGAGTCCGCGGTAGAACCAGTCGGAAAGGCCGCCCCAGTCCTGGCCGAAGTACGCTCCTACAAGCGGCGGCAGGACCGAAACACCTGCAGCCAGCAAGATGACCGCGGGAGTATATGACCGCGTGAACCGATCGACGAGACGTTGAAGCGGAGCGCGCTGGCCCTGTGCCTCTTCCACCAGTCTGATGAGCCGGGAAAGCGTGGAGTCATCGGCTGCGGAAGTGACCTCGATCTCAAGAAGGCCATGGGCGTTAAGGGTACCCGTGAACACCTGGTCGCCCTCTACCTTATCGGCAGGTACTGACTCCCCAGTTATCGGCGACTCGTCTACCGCCGAGACACCCGACGTGACGATCCCGTCCAGCGGGATGCGCTCGCCGGGACGGATGATGACGGTATCGCCGATACGCACGTCTGACGGAGCGACTGTCACGGTTGCCTCTCCGCGGCGTACCAGGGCGACCGGTGGCGCCAGCGCCATCAGCTCCCGGATCGAACGGCGGGTGCGCACCAAAGCGCGGGTCTCAAGCCAGTTGCCGACGCCGAAGAGCACCAGGACGGTAGCCCCCTCGCTCCACTCGCCGATGATCATCGCGCCGATGACGGCCGTGGTCATGAGCACGTTCATGTCCAACGAGCGCGACCTCAGCGCGATGGCCGCGCGCCTGGCCGGGATTATCCCGCCCGCAGCTATCGCCACCGCCCAGGCAATGACGGCTCCGTCGGCCAGGTCCCGCACTTGCAACGCCCATCCGACAACAAGCATCAGCAGCGCGACGAGCAGCGTGACCGACTGTCGATGCAGCTGCCACCAGCTGGCCGCTTTGCCCTCCTCGGCCTGAGTATGCAGCCGCTCGATTGCGAGGCCAGAGGAGCGCACCACCGACTCCACTCGATCGAGGGGGTCTTTGGAGGTGTCGTACTCCACGAGCATCAGCCCGGTCGCGAAGCTGATATCACAGGAAAGGACGCCGTCGATTCGTTCTGCGGACTTGGCCACGGTCCGCGCACAGTCCGGTCAATCAAGGCCCTCAAGCCGGTACGCGGCATGCCCCACAGCACCCACGACATTCATCCCGAGACGCACGATCTCCTTCTCAAGCGCCGATGCATCGATGCGCCCGGGGTTGAATGAGACGGTCAAAACGCCGGATTCCTTGTCGCAGCTTGAGCGAAGGACTCCCTCGATACCACGGGCGGCGCCACACAGCTTCTCGGCGCAGTCGAGGCAGTAGAACTCTGCGGGCAGCAGGGCGGGAAGGTCAAAATCGCGCGACTCTGCGTTTGTCATACCGCTCATCTCTCCTGAGATTCGAGTGTGTGTGCGAGTCCAAGCATGAGCACCTCTCGGACGTGGTCGTCGATGAGCCGGTAGACGGCGCGCTTCCCGTCTCTGCGATACGACACGATGCGAAGGTCCCGCAAGATCCGCAGCTGATGACTCACACCCGACTGGGATATGCCCACTACGGCCGCCAGATCGCACACGCACAACTCCACGTGCAGAAGCGCGAGAGCTATGCGCACACGCGTGACGTCGCCCAGGGCGTCGAAGACGGCGGCGATGTTGGCGATGTCCGTATCCGCGGGTAGATGTGACAGGGCACGGGAGACCTCCCCGGGGTGAACGATGGTCGCCTCACACTCGGGTCCGCACTGGCAGGTATCATCTGAACGTATGCTCATACGTTCACTATACTCCCCGACGACCCGTTGTCTAGGAGTTCCAGGCGAGATCGTCCGGATCGCGGCCGAGGCGCTCTCCTCTGTCCAGCGAATCGATGGCAGCCATCTCTGCCGGAGAGAGGAGGAAGTCCAGCGCGCCGGCGTTTGCGCGGATCCTCTCGGCATGCACGGACTTGGGGATCACCACGACATCGCTTTGCAGAAGCCATCGGAGCGAGACTTGCGCGGGCGAGACCTCGTGCCGCTCGGCGATCCCGACGAGTTCCGGCACCTCCCCCACCCGACCCCGCATCAGCGGTGCCCAAGCCTCGACGGCGATGCCGTTCGATTTGCAGAACCGCCGAAGTGACGGCTGCTGCAGCCACGGGTGGAGCTCATACTGATCCAGCATCGGCGCCACCTCGGCCACCTCCAGCAACGCCTCGAGGTGGTGCTGCATGAAGTTGCAGACTCCGATCGCGCGCACCTTCCCTTGCCGCAGAGCATCCTCCATCGCCCGCCAGGTGGGCTGCAGCAGCCGCTTGATGGGCCAATGCACGAGATAGAGGTCGAGGTAGGCGGTATCCAGGCGCTCAAGGCTTGCGTCCAGGGCGGCCAGCGTCTGATCGTAGCCTTGTTCGGTGTTCCAGACCTTCGATGTCAAGAAGACTTCCTCGCGACAGACGCCGCTGGCGCCGAGAGCAGCACCGATGCTCCGCTCGTTTCCGTAAAGCGAAGCCGTGTCGATACTGCGGTAGCCGGCGTCCAGAGCGAAGGTGACCGCGTCATACACCTGCTTGCCCTCGGTGGACTTGTAGGTGCCCAGGCCGAAACGGGGCATCTGCACCCCGTTGGCGAGTGCGATCGTCGATTCCAGCGAGAATCCCATCTCCATCACCTTCTAGGCGACATCTCTGCGCATGAACACGAATACGCACGCCACGAGCGAGAACAGCGCGACCACGCCGTAGAGCCACCAGACCTCAGCCGGCGCCGACGCATCATTGATGATGTTTCCCGGCTGCCAACTGCTGATCAGGTTGACGGGACCGAAGAAGTCAGCGAAATCAGAGAAGTTGGCGACAAGATCGCTCACCCACATCAGCACCAGTATCCCGGCCGCCAGACTCGATGCCTTGCCGCCGCTACGGAACAACGAGCTCGCAAGCATGCCGATACCGCCGACCGCAAGCATGAACAGCGTCCCTAGAGCCATCAGCAGCCAGAACTTCTCGGCGCCGAGCTCGATGTCGTAGGTGGGGCCGAAGAGCTGGATGGGGACGAACGTGGTCGCGGCGAGCACAAGCACGTACACCACAAGTCCTGCCACCCGGGTGAGCGCGAGCTTGACGCGCGACACCGGCTGAGAGAGCAACAGCTCCATGGTGCCGTCGGCGATCTCGCCGGCGAACGCGCGGGAGGCATAGATCAGGACCGCCGAGGTGACGATGAGCATCCACATCAGTCCCAGATACTCGGTCTGGAAGTACCCGCCCAGCGATGCGAAGGAGACATCGCCGCCGAACAACTGCAGCATCTCCGGGGGAAGGCTCTCCACGAGATCGGCGTACTGACCGCCTCCGATCTGCGGGTAGAACCACACCATCATCCAGGAGTATGCGATGAGACTGACGCCGAACCATGACATGGAGCTCCTGCGCTGATGGAGCGTGGCTCGCAAGATCGTCCAGCTCATCTGCCCACGCTCCCTTCAACCGACGCAGCATCTGCCGCTGCACCATCTTCCCTGTAGAACTCCATGAATACCTCTTCAAGACTGGCGTGCTCGATACTGAGGTCCGTGATCGGCTTGTCCGCCAGCCGCTTGATCAGTGCGTCAAGGTCACCGCCCCGTACCCGCGCGTTCACTGTCGTCGGGGAGACCGCAGACACGCGGGTGACCCCTTGCACGCCGTCGAAGAACGAGACGTCCACTGGTTTTGCAAAGGTGACGTTCAACTCACGGAGGCGCTTGCCAAGCAGGCTCTTCATGCTCTCCTCGGCCACCAGAGTGCCATTGCGGATGATGCCGACCCGTTCGCACACCCGCTCCACCTCCGAGAGGATATGGCTCGAGAGGAACACCGTGGCTCCGCCGGACACACGCTCCTGGATGATGTCGAACACGGTCTCCTGGTTGAGCGGATCAAGCCCGGAAGTCGGCTCGTCCAAGATGAGCAGCTCGGGATCGTGCATCAGGCCCAGGATGAGGGCAAGCTTCTGCTTGTTGCCCTTCGAGAGCTCTTTCACGCGTTTGCCGGGGTCGAACTCAAGCCTCTCGATGAGCTCATCGGTAAGCGCCCCGCGTCCGCCGCGCAGCCCGGAGACGTAGTCGATATGCCAACGTCCCGTCTCCTTCTCGTACGCCTGCACCTCACCCGCAACGTACCCGATCTTGCGACGGAGCGCGGCCCCATCCAGCTGCACCTCTTCTCCGAACAAACGCGCCTGTCCGGCGGTGGGTTTGAGCATGCCTAACAGGCAACGGATGGTCGTGGTCTTGCCCGCGCCGTTAGGTCCGAGAAACCCGAAGACCATGCCTTCGGGCACGGTCAATGTCAGGTCTTCCACTCCCCTGGACTTGCCGTAGAACTTGGTGAGCGCCGCGCATTCGATGACTGCCGCCACAGGGTCCGGCTCCTCTCGCATTCGGTTCAACCACCCAAGTGTACACTCGACCGCCCTTGCGGTGCCTGGTGAACGAACGCCCATCACGGGAAGTAACTGAGCAGCGTATAGTCGCACACAAGGGGGAGCCATGAACTGGTGGCGCAGGCTGAGCACCGGCGGGAGACTGCTTATCGTAGTGGCAGGCATTGCGATCCTTGCGGGTGCCGCAGTCGTATTCATGCTGATCAGCGACACCGGCGGGACCTTCGACTTCCCGGGGCAATTGAGCGAGACGACCCCGTCTGCAGAGACCGTCCCCCCGGCAGATGATGAGGTGGACGACCCCGCCGCGCCCGAGGCCAAGGCCCCCACGCCTACCGAACCGTCCACTCCTGAACGGGTGTTCGGCGCCCTTCGCGGCATCAGAGACGAGAGCGGCGGCACATGGCAGACGGTGTGGATAGACATCGACACCGCCGATTTCCTCACAGGTGACGCAGCCCTGGCCTACCTCACGAGTCAAGGCGACCAGGACTTCTACGATGCGGACTACTGGTACGTCCGTGACGAGGGTGTAGCCATCACCTCCTTCAAGATCCCACCAAGCGGCCAGGGCACCGTGGAAGTCATCATGTACACGTACCCGGACGTCCCTTCGATGGGGTTCTATGGACCTGCGATGGACGAACAGGTGGTCGCCTTCGGCCAGTTCTATGACGCCATCTACATGGACGAGGACAGCTCAGGGCTCCTTGGCAGGTACTATTGGTTCACCGTGGAAGAAGGCATCATAGTGGCGATAGAGGAACAACCCCGCGACCCCTACTACGAGCCCTAGAGAGAGGACCTGACATGCCCGCCGATCTCAGAAGCCCCAAGGTGATCGTGCTTCTCCTGACACTCGTGCTCGTGGCGATCGTCGCAGGTGCGGGCGCAGGATACCTCCTCATGAAGCCCGCTGTGGACGAGGCGGAACAACGCCTGGCAGAGGCCGAGGCTGCGCTTGAAAGCCGTGACTCCAGCCCCACGACCGAGGAATCGACCACCACGGAGCCTGCGATAGGGGCCGAGACCTCGGGGCCGGAAGAGCCCGCCGAGGAAACCGCGGCATCGACAGTGGCCGACGGACGCTACCCGGGGATCATCACATCGATCGACGCCTCCACAGGCGGCGGCTGGGAGATAGTCACCGACTGGGTGCAGATACTCACGGGCGCAGAGGCAGACGCTGCCGCTGCAGCCCGGGGCGATGAGTCGCCGGTCCCCAATGACTACTACGTCATCAACGAGAACCCGAAGCTGCGCACCATCCCGGTCAGCAACACATGCGCGGTCCTCATGCATGACACCCCTGCGGCCAACCCGTCCGACGGCTACACGATGGGCAACGTCACGCTGACATTCGATGACTTCCGCGCCAATCGCTGGGATGCGATCGGCTACTACGAGAGCGCGATCTACTGGATGGACGTCTCGGATGGCGTGATCACCAATCTCGAGCACTTCTGGGTGCCGTAGAGGCGTGGCCTCTAGCGGAGCCGCTTCTTCACGCCATGTGACGAGCCTTTGCGGGCGCCTTGCTTGAGGCGTGAGAGCACCTCATCGGCGGTCGTTGATTCGACCTCGGCCTTCAGCTTCACGACCTGGTCACGCATGCGTGCTGCAGACTCGAAGTCCAGCGACTCCGCGGCGGCGTGCATCTCCTCTTCCATCGTGGAGATGATGCGGGCAAGCTCGCTGCGCGGCATCTGAGCGAGCTCTCTTGCTACCTGTTCGCTCGGCTCAAGACCCGCTTCGCTCTCCCGCACGTACTGGGCGATGTCATGGATGGCCTTGCGTATCGTCTGCGGCTCGATACCGTGTTTCTCGTTGTAGGCCACCTGGATCGCCCGCCGGCGATCGGTCTCATCGATAGCCATGCGCATGGAGTCTGTGACCTTATCGGCATAGAGGATGACTTGCCCTGAGACGTTGCGGGCAGCGCGGCCGATGGTCTGGATGAGACTGCGGAAGTCTCTCAGGAAGCCTTCTTTGTCGGCATCGAGTATGGCGACCAGCGACACCTCGGGCAGATCGAGTCCCTCCCGGAGCAGGTTGATACCCACCACGACGTCGATCACGCCGGCACGCAGGTCGCGTAGCACCTCCACGCGCTCAAGCGTGGCTACGTCGCTGTGCAGATAGCGCACCTTGATGCCGTGCTCGAAGAAGTAGTCGGTGAGATCCTCGGCCATCTTCTTGGTGAGCGTGGTGACCAAGACCCGCTCATCACGCTCAACGCGATCGCGTATCTCGGCCATAAGGTCATCCACCTGCCCCTTGGTGGGCCGTGTCACGATCTGCGGGTCCACGAGTCCCGTGGGGCGGATGATCTGCTCCACGATCTGATCGCTGACGCCGCGTTCCCACTCACCGGGCGTTGCCGAGACGAACACCGTCTGGGGAACCTTCGCCCGGAACTCCTCGAAATTGAGAGGCCGGTTGTCCAGCGCACTTGGTAGACGGAAGCCGTGCTCGACCAGGGTGACCTTCCTGGAGCGATCCCCCGCATGCATCCCCCGAATCTGCGGCACGGTGACGTGGCACTCGTCGATGATGCACAAGAAGTCTTTGGGGAAGTAGTCGATGAGCGTGTTGGGCGGCTCGCCAGGCGACCGACCGTCAAGATGACGGGAGTAGTTCTCGATGCCCGAGCAAAAGCCCATGGTCTCAAGCATCTCCAGGTCGTAGCTGGTGCGCATCTCAAGCCTTTGGGCCTCCAGCAACTTGCCGTCGGCTTTGAGCTGCGCCAGCCGCTCCTGGACCTCGGCCCGTATGCTGCCTAGGGCGACCTCGAGCTTGTCAGGCGCGGTCACGTAGTGCGTGGCTGGCCAGATGGGAAGCCATTTGAACGTCACATCGATCTCGCCGGTGACCTGGTCGAACTCCGCTATGGACTCAATCTCATCGCCGAAGAACGCCACGCGCACCGGATAGTCGGCGTAGGGCGGGAACACATCGAGGACGTCGCCGCGAACGCGGAACGTCCCGCGTGTGAGGTCGTAGTCGTTGCGGTCGTACTGTATCTCGATGAGGTCGCGAATGAGCTTGTCGCGGTCGTATGTCTCCCCCACCGTGAGGAACGCGGCAAGTCCCGCGTAGTCCTCGGGCGAACCGATGCCGTAGATGCAGCTCACGCTGGCGACCACGACCACATCACGACGCGACAGCAGCGCCGCGGTGGCAGCGTGGCGGAGCTTCTCGACCTCGGCGTTTATCGACGAGTCCTTCTCGATGAAGGTGTCGGTCGTGGGCACGTACGCCTCGGGCTGGTAGTAATCGTAGTAGGAGACGAAGTAGACGACCGCGTTGTCAGGCAGGAAGTCTTTGAGCTCAGAGGCCAGCTGCGCGGCAAGCGTCTTGTTGGGTGCCATCACCAGGGTGGGCCGCTGTACGCTCTCGATGAGCTTGGCCATCGTGAATGTCTTGCCCGAGCCGGTGACGCCCAGAAGCGTCTGGTCGCGCATCCCGGCCGACACGCCCGCGGAGAGATCCTCGATGGCCTTGGGCTGATCGCCCGCAGGCTCGAACTCCGAGACGACACGTAGATCTGCCACGACTCACCTGCTCCTAGAACGCATCCGGATAGAGCTCAAGATATCGGTCCTCTTCCAAGAGTACCCGTTCAACATAGGCCTCTGTCTCCGGAAACGGCAGGCTGGTGCCAACACTGCTTTCCCCGCTCTGCTCTAGCCAGCTGTCCACGTTCCCGCCGCCCGCGTTGTACGCAGCCAAAGCAGTCCGCGTGTCCCCGTAGCGCGCAAGCAAGTCGGCCAGATGTCGCGTGCCCAGCACGATGTTGACCTCAGGGTCTTTCAGCCGCTCGGCATCAACGTCGCCGTCGATGCCCACAGCCACTGCGATCTCGGCCGCAGTGGACGGTAGCAGCTGCATCAGGCCCACTGCCCCTGCCGAGGAGACCTCCTCCTCATCGAAGCCCGACTCGGCATTGATGAGCGCGGCCACCAGGTAGGGATCCACGTCGAACCGCTCGGCAGACTGCGCGATGGAGTCCTCATAGCGCAGCGGGTAGTAGACCCGCTGCCACCACGCAGGGCCCCTCAGCGCAAGGAGCGCGACGAGAGCCAGAACGACGATGACGAGCATGGGGCCAAGACGGTGCGGGGCGAATGCGTGCTCACGTGGCACGCGGCGCCACCTCCATATCCCAGAAGTCCACAACGTCGCTACGGAATGCGGCCAGGTCTCCATCGTTCTCGATCACGTAGTCAGCGATCTCTCGGCGCTCGGAGTCTCCCGCTTGACATTCGATTCTACGACGCACGTCTTGTTCAGACATACCCTTCGCAACGCATCGCGCGACACGGTCATCTTCACGTGCCGAGATGGCGAGCACGCCGTCGACCAGTTCCAGGAACATGGGGGCCTCGACAAGCAACGGCACATCCAGGACAACGACGCGCGGGGGCTGCGCCTGCACGGCAAGCGCGTCCAGTATCCCAGTGAGCACGGCGTGGACAGCCGGATGCACGATCGCATTGAGCCTGCTCGCATTCTCGCTTGAAGCAAAAGCGGCGGCGGCCAGGGCGGGATGGTCGATGCGGCCATCCTCCCCTACCACTTCAGGGCCGAATGCCTCCACGATATGCGCGAACACCGGCATTCCGGGCTCGAGAAGCTCTTTGGCGATACGGTCGAGGTCGAGCACGATCGCCGAGCGGTCAGCAAAGACCTGAGCGGCAACCGACTTCCCCGACCCGATACCCCCGGTTACGGCGAGAACATACATGCCGGACCTCCCTGCAGACGATGCGGGGCCGGATCGTCCTTCTCGGACGTCCGGCCCCGTCTTATCTCAGTACAGCGAGTGGGCGGGGTCGCCTACTCCTCGGTCTCTTCGACAGCCTCTTCGACAGCCTCTTCGGCAGCCTCTTCAGCTACAGCCTCTTCGGCTACGGGCTCTTCGACTACCGCCTCAACGGCGTCGGCGACTACCTCGGCCTCATCGGCGTCCTCGTCAGCAGAGTCGTCCGGCACTGCGTCAGGCAGACCGAGCTCCTCGTTGGCGGCACGGACCGACAGCGAGATACGACGACGGTCAAGGTCGATGTCCATGATCTTGGTCTGGACCTCTCCACCAACCGTCACGACGTCCTCGGGAGTCTCCACGTGGCCCTTGGCCATCTCGGAGATGTGTACGAGACCCTCGACGCCGTCACCGATCTCCACGAACGCGCCGAACGGCACGATCTTGGTGACCTTACCGGCAACGATGGCGCCGATCTGGAAGCTCTTGACGAGCTGCTTCCACGGATCGTCCTGCGTCTGCTTCAGGCCGAGAGAGATACGCTCACGGTCGAGATCGACGTCCAGGACCTGGACCTCGACCTTGTCGCCGACTGCAACGACCTCGGACGGGTGGTTGACGTGGCTCCAGGACAGCTCGGAGATGTGGACCAGACCGTCGATGCCGCCAAGGTCCACGAAGGCACCGAAGTCGACGATGCTGGAAACCGCACCGGGGAGGATCTGGCCCTTCTTGAGCTTCTCAAGGATCTCGCTGCGCTCCTGCTTGCGGTCCTCTTCAAGGACGACACGGCGGGAAAGCACGACGTTGTTGCGATTGCGGTCCATCTCGATGACGCGGCACTCAAGGCGATCACCGAGGAAGGAGTGAAGGTCCTTCACGCGGCGGAGATCGACGAGCGATGCAGGCAGGAAGCCGCGCAGGCCGATGTCCAGGATGAGACCACCCTTGACCACCTCGATGACCTCGCCGTCGACGTTCTCGCCGGAGGTGAACTTCTCTTCGACCTGGACCCAGGCGCGCTCATAAGCCGCACGCTTCTTGGAGAGGATCAGACGGCCGTCTTTATCTTCCTTCTGGAGGACGAGGGCTTCGATCTCGTCGCCGAGCTTCACGATGTCCTTGGGATCAGCGTCCTTGCGGATCGAGAGCTCGCGCGCCGGGATGACGCCTTCGGATTTGTAGCCGATATCAAGCAGGACCTCGTCCCGCTCCACCTGTACGACGGTTCCGGAGACAAGATCTCCGTCGTCGAAATCGGTGATGGTACCGTCGATGAGAGCATGCATCTCCTCGTCGGTATACTCGCGTTCTTCGATGATGCTGTCTCGTTCGTTCTCTACCACTGTGGTGGCCCCTTTCACATCGGGGCCCCGATCTTCATGTACACTCGGTCGCGTGTTGTCCATACATGGGTCTCGGGGGCCAACATTACATGTGCGAGCAGGCACTTTCCGCCTGCGCGCACGGACTCAGAATAGTACACGAAACTCCGGCCGCCCGCCAGCACGTGTACGCGCCCCTACTTGGCGCTGGCCCAGTCCGTACCTGCACCGACGTCCACCAGAAGCGGCACCGCAAGCTCGGCCACGTCCGCCATCGCCTCGCACGCCATCGCGCTCAAGCGCTCGAGCTCATCAGCCGGCGCTTCGAAGACGAGTTCGTCGTGCACCTGCAAGACCATGCGTGCGCGGAACTTCTCGGCAGAAAGGCGGCGGTCCACCTCTACCATCGCGAGCTTCATGATGTCGGCGGCAGTGCCCTGCATGGGATGGTTCATCGCTGTGCGTTCACCAAAGGAGCGCAGATTGCGGTTGGAGGACGCCAGCTCGGGAATGGGGCGCCGTCTGCCATAGAGCGTGACCGCGTAACCATTGCGGTGTGCGGCAACGACGGTCTCGTCCAGATACGCTCTAACGCCGGGATACGCCTCGAAGTAGCGGTCGATCATCCCCTGCGCCTCCGCGTGGATGACGCCAAGCGACTGCGACAGCCCATGCGCGGAGATCCCGTATACGATGCCGAAGTTGACCGCTTTGGCGCGCCTGCGCAGCTCAGGCGTGACCTCGCTTCTATCCACGCCGAACACCCGCGCGGCGGTCGCCTCGTGGAAGTCGGCGCCGGAGGTGAACGCCTCGATGAGCCCGGCGTCTTGCGATAGATGCGCAAGTACACGCAACTCGATCTGGGAGTAGTCTGCCGAGACGATCAGATCACCCTCCTCGGCAGGTACGAATGCGGCCCGGATGCGGCGTCCGAGCTCTGTGCGCACCGGGATGTTCTGCAGGTTGGGACTCGATGAGGAAAGGCGACCTGTGGCCGCTACCGTCTGGTTGAAGGTGGTATGCAGCCGGCCGTCCTCGCCCACCAGGCGCGGCAGCGCGTCGATGTAGGTGGACTTGAGCTTGGCAAGTTCGCGGTATTCCAGGATGCGCGCGGCAATGGGGTAGCTCTCGGCAAGGCCGGAGAGCACGGAGGAGTCCGTGGAGTAACCGGTCTTGGTGCGCTTGCCCGGCGGCAGGCCGAGCTTGTCGAACAGCACCTCGGAGAGCTGCTTGGGTGAATCGATGTTCACGTCGGTCCCCGCAAGATCATGAATCTGGGTGACCAAAGTCTCGATCTTCCCGCCGGCCTCGGCCGCAAGTTCAGCGAGAACACCCCGGTCCACGCCGACGCCTACCTCTTCCATGCGCACGAGCACGGGCACCAGGTCCATCTCGCATCGGCGGAAGCAGTCGAGAGCGTCGGTAGCGGCAAGCGCATCTTCCAGCGCGACGGCGAGCTCCGCACACACGCCCGCTTCGGCTGCTGCGCCCGCGCCTTCAGGCAGATGCCTCCCAAGGTGATCCGCGGCGACGCTACGCAAGTCGTAGGAGGAGCGGTTCGAGGCCAGCACGTACGCGGCAACACCGCAGTCGAAGACACGCGAGGGATCAACGCCCTCGGTGCCGCTGTGCTCTCGCTCCCGGACCGACCCGGGCGGGCAGACCGACTCGAGGAGCGTCTTTGCGTCCGCCACGGCGATCCGACCGCCGGCAAGCAACGCTGCCAGCGTCTCGTCCGCCAACGCGCCGTTCACCAGTGCCGCTGTGCCGCCGTACGCCACACCCAGCTCTCGCTCGATGTCGAACAGGCACTCCACGCTCTCGCCCACGACGACACCGACCCAGCCCTCAGGCGGCGATGCGCACAGATCCCGCACCCAGGCGTCAGCTTCCACGCCTTCGAGCATACGGAGCTCCGGAGCAGACCCGGGAGCCTGCACCGCTGGTGCTGCTTCAGCTGAAGGCGCGAGCAGGTCGAATGCACGCTCCAGAAGCGACGTGAACGAAAGCTCCGAGAACTTGGCGGCCACGGTGTCGCGGTTGAATCCGCCCCACTTCACGCCGTCAAGATCGATATCCACCGGCACGTCACAGCGGATGGTCGCCACAACACGACTCATGCGTGCGCTCTCGGCATGCTCGCGCAGGTTCTCGCCAAGCTTGCCCTTGATTCCCTCGGCGTTCTCCAACACCGCATCGAGCGTCTCGTACTGTCCCAGCAACTTCGCGGCGGTCTTCTCCCCCACGCCGGGCACGCCGGGGATGTTGTCCGACGTGTCGCCCTTCAGGCCGAGGAAGTCGATGACCTGCTCCGGGGACACACCGTAGCGATCGCGCACAGCGTCCGCGTCGTAGATGACGATGTCCGAGATGCCCTTCTTCGTGCTGACCACGCTGACGTCGTCGTTGACCAGCTGCAATGCGTCTTTGTCGCCGGTGATCAGCATCACGCGCATGCCGGCTTCCCTGCCCCTGTGGGCGAGGGTTCCGAGGATGTCGTCGCCTTCCCAGCCGTCGACTTCCACGATGGGGATGGCAAGCGCTTCGATCACTTCCTTGGTGGTGGCGAACTGCGCCTTGAGCATGGGATCGGTAGGCGGACGATGCATCTTGTATGCGGCGAGCGCCTCCGTGCGGAATGCAGGCTTGCCACGATCGAACGCGACCACCACCGCATCCGGCTTGAGTTCAGCGATCATCTTGAGCAGCATCGATGTGAAACCGAAGGCCGCATTGGTTGGTCGCCCGTCCGGCGCGGTCATCGTCGGAGGCAGCGCGTGGAACGCGCGGTGGATCAGGCTGTTGCCGTCTATGACGGCTAGGGTACGTTTGTTCATACACATGATTCTAGCGGAGGACGGCGACATGGGCTTCTTTAACTGGTCGGCACCCGCGATCCGACGTTACGGCGAACGCTGGACACCGGAGAATCTGCAGCAGATCACCGGCTGGCTGCGACCATTCGTAGCCAGCGGCAGCCATGTCCTGGATCTTGGAGGCGGCTCGGGCGGTCTTGCAAGACGGCTGACAGAGGAGCTGCCTGTCCGCGTGACCGTACTCGACCCCACTCCGGAGCTGTTGGCCCACATCCGGACCACCGAGTTTGTCTCGGCAGAGCTTGGCAGCGCGGAATCGATGCCGTTTGATGACGACGAGTTCGACGCCCTGGTGGTGACCGACGCGTTCCATCACTTCCGCGATGTGGACGGAGCGGTTGCCGAGATGGCGAGGGTCGTCAGGCCCGGAGGCGTGGTGATCATTCTGGAGCTCGACAAGGGAAGCCTTATGATCAAGCTGATCGCTCTTGCCGAGAGACTCGTGGGCGAGCCTGCGCGGTTCTTCACTCCGGATGGCCTGTGCGCGTTCATGGAGGAGCGCCACATCAAAGGCGAGTGCATCCGCCTGGAGGGCAATGCGTACCGCTATCTGGGTGTCGTGAAAAAGCCCTGGCCGGCCGCTTAGCTCTTCCAGAGATAGCCTACGTTGCGCACCGTCTCCAGGCGTCGGGCGATCTCTCCCCCGAGCTTGGCCCGGATGCGCCTCACGTGAACGTCGACGGTACGCGAACCGCCGTAGTAGTCCGAACCCCACACACGTCGTAGCAGCACCTCTCGGCTGTAGACACGATTAGGGTGAGTGACCAGGAACATGAACAGCGCGTA
This sequence comes from Coriobacteriia bacterium, assembly GCA_041595875.1. GTDB lineage: Bacteria > Actinomycetota > Coriobacteriia > Anaerosomatales > Anaerosomataceae > UBA2279. The sequence goes on along the minus strand of JBFHJN010000018.1, from coordinate 4,105 downwards.
CTCCAGATAGGTGAACTCCACGGGCTCGTTGCCCACGTGCGCCTGATAGGTGGCAAGATTCAAGGTGAGATCGTCGATACGGATGACCTCTTGGGACCCCACCTCTTCGCCAGGCCACAGCAACTTGCGGATCCGGGCGATCAGTTCCGCCGAGGAAGACCCTCTGACCTGGAAGTCGCTGGGGATATGCACCGGCACGCGCAGGTCCTCGAGCGCCTCCGGCTCCACCAGCAGCATCAGATGCAGGTCGTTACCCTCGGCAGCCGCTTGTTCGACGAGCTGGACCACCGCGGCCGGCGAACGGCCACCGTCCAGAACCAGCAGATCGACAGACACGCCAACGAGGCGGCTCTTGAGTTCACCGAGCGAACAAGGCGTCACCGAGACATCCAGCGCGGCCAGGGCGTCGCGAACCCACGCAACTGTGTGAGCGTCATCTGAGGCTATGAGCACTGTCTTCATGTGCACCATGTTACCGCCTTTGCGTGTGTTTTAACGAGTCGGCGCCGGACGGAAGGTTCCGCCCGGCGCCGGGAGTGACATCCGGTTGATACCGGTGGCTTCTCTAGAGGACGCTCAGGTACTTGTCGAGCTCCCACTCAGTGACGATTGCCTGGTACTGGTTCCACTCGGCCTTCTTGTTCTCCACGAAGAACTTGTGGATGTGATCGCCGAGGACCTCTTTCATGAGCTCGGAGTTCTCGAACTTCGCGATAGCCTCGCCCAGATCCGACGGCAGCGTGGTGATCCCGGCTGCAGCAAGCTCGGCTTCGGTCATCTCGAAGATGTTGTTGTTGGCCTCGGGCATGAGCTCCAGGCCCTCTTCGATACCCTTGAGACCGGCGCCCAGCATGACCGCGAAGGCCAGGTAGGGGTTGGCCGAGGGATCGGGAGAGCGCAGCTCGATGCGGGTCGCGTTCTCCTTGCCGGGCTTGTACATCGGCACGCGGACCAGAGCGGAGCGGTTGCGACGGGCCCAGCTGATGTATACGGGAGCCTCGTAGCCGGGGACCAGACGCTTGTAGGAGTTCACGAACTGGTTGGTCACGGCACAGAACTCGGGAGCGTACTTCAACAGACCGGCGATGTAGCTCTTGGCCGTGGCCGACAGGTTGTAGCCCTGGGGGTCGTTGGCATCGAAGAACGCGTTGCCGCTCTTGTCGAACAGCGACTGGTGGACGTGCATACCGGAGCCGTTCTCACCAGCGATCGGCTTGGGCATGAAGGTCGCATACGCGCCGTTGGCGTGAGCGACTTCCTTGACCGCAAGGCGATAGGTCATGACGATGTCGGCCATCTCGCTCGCCTCGGCGTAGCGAAGGTCGATCTCGTGCTGGGAAGGGGCGACCTCGTGGTGGCTGTACTCGACCGCGATACCGAGCTTCTCCAACGTCAGAACGGTCTCACGACGGAGGTTGGAAGCAAGGTCGAGGGGGGTCAGGTCGAAGTAGCCGCCCTTGTCGAGGACCTCGGTGCCCTGATCATCGGCGAAGTAGAAGAACTCAAGCTCCGGGCCGACGTACATGTTGAAGCCCATCGATGCCGCCTTCTCAAGGTTGCGCTTGAGGGCGAAGCGGGGGTCACCCATGAACGGCGAGCCGTCGGGAAGCTGGATGTCGCAGAACATGCTGGCCACGCCACCCTCGGCGGGACGCCAGGGAAGGATCTTGAACGTGGACGGATCCGGGAAAGCGACCATGTCTGATTCCTGGATGCGGGTGTAGCCGTCGATCGATGAACCGTCGAAGCCCATGCCCTCTTCGAACGCGAGCTCAAGCTCAGTGTCCGCGATAGCGAAGGACTTCATCTGGCCAAGGACATCGGTGAACCAGAAGCGGATAAAGCGGATGCCGCGCTCTTCAACAGTCTTGAGCACGTATTCCTTGTCAAACTTGGGTGCCATACTGACTCCTCCTATAACGGCCGTCTCACAGAGCGCCTGCTCCGTCAGTCACCTCTTACACAAGCAACTCTAGACTGCCAATGTTTCGTCCACGTTTCATGTATGCGATGAATAGGAGAAAACTTTCCTCAGCGTGTCCGATGTGTCACGCTCGAACGATCGAGGGTCAGAAGGGGGACCTATGCTCGAAGGGAACAACATCTACCTTGCTCCGCTTGATGTGGAGAACGCCGAGACAGCCAGGTCGTGGATCAACGATCCCGAGGTCAACACCTGGCTGCTCGTAGGTCACGTTCCGGTGAGCCGCGAGCAGGAACGTGCATGGTATGCGCAGGTCGACGCCTCGGATGCGGACCACGTCTTCGAGATACGTACCAAAGACAGCGACCGCTATATCGGCAATTGCGGACTGCACAAAGTGGACATGCTGAATCGCAGCGGTGAGATCGGTATCCTCATCGGCGAACTCGACGCCCAGGGCAAAGGACACGGCAAAGACGCCATCTTGGTCGTCTTGCGCTACGCGTTCCACACTCTGGGGTTACACACCGTACGGATCAGCTATATCGACGGGAACGAACGCTCCGCGCATCTGTACGCCAAGCTCGGGTTCACGCAGACCGGACGGTGTCGGGAGCACATCCACCTGCGAGGAGAGTTCCACGACCTGGTGCTCATGGACATGACTCGGGAAGAGTATGAGGGGCTCTACATCACCGGGTAAGGGGGAACCATGTCCGATGACGTGCTTGCCGTAAGGCCCGCGTTGCACGCGGTACGTGATGAGCTGCTCGCCCGGCCCAACGTCGTGGCGACCGGAGTGGGATACAAGGTCTCTGACGGCGTGCGGACCGGGGAGATCGGCATCATCTGCTCCGTCACCCGCAAAGTGCCTCGCTCGGAACTGAGCGCCCGTGAACTCGTGCCGGAGACGATGGGCGGTTTTACGACCGACGTGGTAGCCACCGGACCGTTCACCACCCTGGCGGCACGCTCTGAACGCTACCGACCCGCTCCGGGCGGCGCGAGCATCGGCCACCGGGACATCACCGCAGGGACGCTCGGGTGCATCGTGTACCGCGATGGCGAACCGTTCATCCTCTCCAACAACCACGTCCTCGCCAACGAGAACCTGGCGCAGATCGGCGACCCGATACTGCAGCCGGGGCCTTACGACGGAGGCCGCTTGCCCGAGGATGCCATCGGCGTACTGGCCGACTTCATCGCGGTCCGTATGACAGAAGAAGAGAGCGGCTGCATCTTCGCAAGAAGCTCTGCCGCCACACTGAACCAGCTTGCACGGATCGCAGGCAGCAAGGCACGCCTCCGGGCTATCAGCACCACAACGCCCGAGAACCTCGTTGACTGCGCGCTGGCGATGCCGTTGGGTCCTGCGTACGTCACGGATACGATACTCGAGCTGGGACGTATCGAAGGCGTTGGCCGAGGAGAGCTTGGGGCCGCGGTGGTCAAGAGCGGACGTACCACAGAGGTCACGCGTGGAGAGATCACCCAGGTGGACGTGACCGCGAATGTGAACTTCGGAAACAGGGTCGCACGTTTCACCGACCAGCTCATGGCGGGGGCGATGAGCGAGGGTGGCGACAGCGGCTCGGTGGTCCTCGATGACCGCAACAGGATAGTCGGACTGCTGTTCGCCGGCAGCGAGAACACCACGCTCTTCAACCGGATAGACAACGTCTTCTCGGCGCTGAAGGTGGGCTTGCGGTGAGCTGGATCCGGCGCCTGTTGGGCACCTCCCCGGGGCCACGCTCATCGACCCCCGACATCCCGGCGATCGTGGCCCGGTACAAACACGGCCTCATGGCCTCCGCCGGTGTGGTGACGGTGGGCCTGGGCGAAGACGAAGACGGCGAACCCACCATCATCGTAGGCGTCACAACGACCCCCGAAGAACCTACCTCACTCCCCCGCTCGCTTGAGGGAGTGCCTGTGGTGACCAGGCACGTGGGGAACATCAGGGCCCAGGATGGCGACGCCTGACGCCGGCATCACCCGTCTCACGGGCCCGGAAAGGATCGCCCGGCCCGTGAGACGCAGCGGTTACGGGTGGCAGTCGGCACACTCCGGCCCGGCAAGCACCCCGGACTCAGCGATAGCGTGGCAGCCCGCGGCAACGCATGTGACCTGCTCGGTACGCGTCGTCACCTGGTCGGTCGCATCGGGAAGCACGCCCGAGGC
>JBFHJN010000017.1:0-39529 GCA_041595875.1 Coriobacteriia bacterium | reverse complement strand
GTGTCATCCTCTACAATGATGGGTAGCCGGAGCTTGAGAGAACGAGCGTCGGGACGATAGGAGCAAGATGACACACCCCGCTCACAACTGATGCAGAACGAATACGCGCTCCTCGATAGCGGCGAAGGCCGCAAGCTCGAGCGATTCGGCGATGTGGTCTTGTCGCGCCCGTGTGAGCAGGCGCTCTGGGGACGGCAGGATCCGGAAGCGTGGGCGGTCTGCTCGGCGTCTTATGACCGGGAACACGGATGGACGGCTTGCGGTGAGGCAGAGATGCCCGGAAGCTGGGTCGTCACCATCAACGACATCGCGATGAGGCTCAAGCCAAGTCCTGCAGGGCACCTGGGCGTCTTCCCGGAGACGCGTGAGCTGTGGGGTCGGATCACGGACACGCTGAGAGGCGCGAATGTGACGGGTTCAGGGGTCCTCAACCTGTTCGCATACTCGGGTGGAGCGACCATGGCGGCCGCGCGCGCCGGCTTTCCCGTGTGTCATCTGGACTCCTCGAAGTCGATGGTCACCCGCGCTCGGGACAATGCTGCGCTGAACCACCTGGATGATGCGCCCATTCGCTGGGTCGTCGAAGACGTCAACAAGTTCTTGGACAGAGAGATCCGCAGGGGTCGGCGCTACGATGCCATCATGCTCGATCCGCCGTCTTTCGGACGCGGCGCCAGAGGCGAGCAGTACAAGATCGACAGGGATCTTGTTCTTACGCTTGAGAAGTGCAAGGCCCTGTTGACCGAGAAGCCAGTGTTCCTGCTGCTTACTTCGCATACCCGTGGCGTTACGGCACCGCGACTCGAAGGCGTCGTGGGCGGGCTTATGGGCCGCGGCAAGACGGCTACGGGTGAGATGGAGCTGACCGGTGCCAGCGATGTGCGCCCTGTTGGCAGCGGGGTATGGGTGCAGTGGAAACCTGAACAGTAGGAGATGTGGGTAATCACCACGTGCGCACTATCGTGAACTGCAACATAAAGGAGGATTTGCGATTGCGGAAAGCACGCGCTGTCCGGCAACATCACGAAGGCTCTCGCAGGCGAGCACGTGGGGACGATCATCACGAGGGACTAGCGCGGTAGCCCTTCTCGGCAATCAGGAGTACCCTGTTCCCTCACGCCTGATCACCCTCAGCGATACGACTGGATGGACATGCAAAGCGAGCTACCCCGCGCGAACCCGGTGACTTCATTCCTATTGAGAGACGCACTGCTGCAGCGGACGTTGGCCTTTATCGGCGGTCTGTTCGTCATGGCGATCGGCGTGGATCTATCCGTGAAGGCCAGCCTGGGTGTCTCGCCAATCTCCAGCGTCCCCTATGTGTACAGTCTCAAGTTCCCTCTGACGTTGGGGCAGACGACCATCATCATGAACGTCATCTTCGTCGGCCTGCAGATACTGCTGTTGCAGAAGGACTACCCATGGATTCAGCTCGTGCAGATTCCGGTTGTGTTCCTATTCGGTTGGTTCATCGACATCGCAATGCCGCTGCTCTCTTGGATCGAGCCCGCGCACTACGCGTCGGAGATGTTCTACTGTCTTCTGGGCTGTGTGGTGCTCGCCCTGGGAGTGTTTGTCGAGGTGAAAGCCAAGGTGACGTACCTTCCCGGTGAGGGTATGGCCATGGCTCTGTGCCAGAAGTTCGGGTTCGAGTTTGGTAAGACGAAGATCGGGGTCGACAGCACCCTGGTCGCCGTTGGCCTCATCAGCTCTTTGGTCTTTCTGGGCAGCGTCCAGGGGATCCGAGAGGGGACGGTTCTGGCCGCGGTGCTGGTGGGCTATCTGGTTCGCCTGTTCGATCGCGTGTTCCTACCCGTGGGGTCGGAGAAGGACGGCGAAGTCCGCCACGTGGCTTAGCCTAGAACCTTCGCACCTCTCGGTAGAGCGTGTCGCGCTGCACGGGCGTGAAGCCGGCGTTGCCGATGAGGCGCACCAGCTCGTCTCGGGCAAGCATGAACCTGGTGCCTGCCGAGGCGACCACGTTCTCCTCGATCATCGTCGAGCCCATGTCATTTGCGCCGAAGCACAGCGACACCTGCCCGATCTTGGGACCCTGCGTCACCCATGACGCCTGGATGTTGGTGACGTTGTCGAGGAACAGCCGCGATACCGCGAGCGTACGCAGGTACTCCCAGCCGCTGGCCGCAGCACCGATGAACTCACCCTCGGCAAGCTCGGTGTTGCCGGGTTGGAAGCTCCACGGGATGAACGCGCGGAAGCCTACGGCGCCCTTCTCGGCGGCCTCGTCTTGCACCTCGCGGACGCGCCGCATGTGCGCCACGCGATCCTCCACGCTTTCCGTGCCGCCGAACATCATGGTGGCTGTCGTGGACATGCCAAGCTCGTGTGCCTCGCGCATGACGTTCAGCCACTCGTCGCTTGTCGCCTTCTTGGGCGAGACGTGGCTGCGCACGCTGTCCACCAAGATCTCCGCACCGCCGCCGGGCAGCGAGTCAAGGCCGGCGTCGCGCAGGCGCTTCAAGACCTCGCGGGTAGTGATCCCGGACACCTTGGCGATGTGTACCATCTCGGGCGGGCCGAAGCCGTGCACGTGGATGGGGTAGCGCTCCTTGAGAGCGCGGAGCATGTCCTCGTACCACTGGATGCCGAGGTCAGGATGCAAGCCGCCTTGCAGCAGGATCGCGGTGCCCTCCAGCGCGAGCGTCTCTTCGACCTTCTCGTAAAGCGCGTCGGGCGAGAGCACATATGCGTCGTCGTCGCGGCTGTCGCGGTAGAACGCGCAGAAGCGGCAACCGCTCACGCACACGTTGGTGTAGTTGACGTTGCGGTCCACGATGAATGTGACTTCACGCTCGGGGTGCAGCCGGTCGCGCATAGCCGAGGCGGCGGCGCCTAGCTGCAGGATGTCGGCGCTCTGTAGCAGCGCAAGCGCTTCTGCTTCCGAGAGGCGATGCGCTCCGCGCGCAGCCGCGAACGCCAGGGCATGGAGGTCGTCGTGTCCATTCATTCGCCGAACACCTCGATCGTCGGCACGGCGTCGAGCTGGCCGATCGCGGCCGCCTCGCTGAGATATCGCGCCAGACCCTCGCGATAACTTGTCGCGAAGCGGAAATGCAGCGCGTCGAAGTAGCTGCGGAACTTCTCGGCAGGGAACTGCTCCCAGCGTGCGGCGTAGTCGGAGATGTCGTCGAGATGGCTGCGGCAGTAGGCCAGCGACCCTGAGAGCGCTTCGGCCACCGCCTGCACCGCCCCGGGTTGCTCGGCGGCATAGCTGCGGCGTACCGCCCACACGGCGTACACCATGGGAAGGCCCGTCCATGCGGTCCAGACCGTGCCCAGGTCGTAGGCGAAAAGCCCCTCGGGCTGGTCCCAGTAGGCGCGCAGCGCCTCGTCACCGATCAGCAGCGCGGCGTCAGTGTCGCGAAGCATCGCGGGCAGGTCCGGCGGCATCTCCACGTAGCCAGGCGTTGCGCCCCAGTGCTTGTCGATCAGCACGCGCGCCAGCACCTGCGAGGTACGCGAGGTGTTGGTGAGCGCGACGGTGCCGCCGGTGAGTTCCTCGGCGGGCACCTTGGAGACCAGCAGGATGGACTGCACCTCGCCGTTGGATGAGATGGCGATATCGGGCAGCAGCACGAGGTCGTCGGCGTGGCGCGCGTACTCGATGGCGGGGATGGGCGCCATATCAAGCTTCCCCTCCAGCAGCTCGCGGGCAAGGTCCGCGGGATTCGCGCGCACCAGGTCCACGTCGAGCAAGACATCGTTTTTCACCATGCCGTAGTACAACGGCAGGCAGTTGATGAACTGGATATGGCCGAGCCGGGGACGGGGCATCGCTTACTCTCCGTAGACGCGCACGATGTTGTAGAGGGTGTCGCGTTCCACCGCGACGTGACCGGTCTCCTCGATGGTGGCAACGAGGTCGTCTTTGGACATGGCCTCAGGCGTCGTGGCGCCGGCCATATGCGTGATGCGCTCTTCCACGACCGTGCCGTCCAGGTCATCCACGCCAAAGGCGGTGGAAAGCTGTGCCACCTTCAGGCCCAGCATGATCCAGAACGCCTTGATGTGCGGGATGTTGTCTATCATCAGGCGCCCGATTGCGAGCGTCTTGAGGTCATCGAAGCCGGTGGTGGCCGGAAGGTCGGCAAGCTCGGTGTTGGCGGGATGGAATGCGAGCGGGATGAACGCCAGGAAGCCGCCGGAGAGGTCTTGCTGCTCGCGCAGCAAGACCATGTGGTCGACGCGCTCCTCGATGGTCTCGATGTGGCCGTAGAGCATCGTGCAGTTGGTGGCGATGCCCAGCGAGTGCGCCTCGCCGTGGATGCGCAGCCACACGTCGCCGCGTGTCTTCTTGTCCCAGGCTGCCACACGCGTCCTTTCCGAGAAGATCTCGGCGCCGCCACCGGGCAGGGCGTCGAGACCGGCCTCTTTGAGGTCGGTCAGCACTTCCAGGGTGCTCTTCTTGCCGATGATCGCCATGTGCTCGATCTCCACAGCGGTGAACGCTTGCACGATGACGTGCTTCGGCGCGGCCTCGCGCACCTTGCGCACCATGTCCACGTAGAACTCGTAGCTCCACTCGGGGTGCAGGCCGCTCACGATATGGATCTCATACGCACCGTCGGCCACGCCCTCGCGGGTCGCCTCCACGATGCTGTCGAGCGTCATCTCGTATGCGCCCTCTTCGCCCTCGCTGCGGGCGAACGCGCAGAACTTGCAGCGGTTGCGGCAGATGTTGGTGGGGTTGATGTGACGGTTGACCATGAAGTGCACGCGGTCGCCGTTCTTCTCTCGGCGGACATGGTCGGCCATCTGTCCTATGCCGAGAAGATCGTTGCTGTTGTAGAGGGTGATGCCGTCCTCGCGCGTGAGTCGTTCGCCGGCCACTACTTTGGCGGCGATGGGTCCAAGCGCTGGATCGGTCAGGTGGAATTCAGACAAGGGATACCTCCGTGCGCCCATGTGGGATTCGGGGTTATGTGACCTGCCGATTCTAGCACCCTGGCTTGGCCAGGGGCAGCTGTCCTCCGCGTCTAAAAGGGTATGAACACTCCCATGGACCGGCAAGACGTGCTGGCCACGATGGAGGGAGACACCATGCGACTCAGGCGCATACTCGCGCTCGCGCTCGCTGTGATGCTGATGTTGGCTGCAGTGGGTTGCAGCGCGACTGAGACTACCGATACCGGAGACGGCGATGACGGCGTCGAGTCCAAAGGGCCCATCACCGTGGGCTCCAAGATAGACACCGAAGGCGGCGTTCTGGGTCAGATCATCATCGCTGTGTTGGAGGACAACGGCTTCGATGTGGTCGACAAGACCAAGACCGGCCAGACGGAGGTCGTGCGCAAGGCTCTGCTCTCCGGAGAGATCGACATCTATCCGGAGTACACAGGGACAGCCCTGACACAGTTCTTCCCGGGCGAGACCATCGGGGACGGTACAAGCAAGGATGCCCAGGCGTCTTATGACACCGTCGCGCAGCTGGATGCCCAGCAGAACAACATCATGTGGCTGGAGCGTGCGCCCGCCAACAACACATGGGCTATCGCCATCCCGCAGTCGCTGTCAGAGGCCGAGGGTATCGTGAGCTTCGAGGATTGGGCGGACTACATCAATGGCGGTGGCGCGGTGAAGCTCGTGGCCTCACAAGAGTTCGTCGACCGCGTTGAGGACGGTGTGCCTGCTATCGAGAAGGCATACGGGTTCACGCTGAGCGCCGACCAGCTCATCATCCTCTCGGGTGGGGACACGGCGCAGACCGAAGCGGCAGCCGCGCAGGGCACGAACGGCGCCAACGCCGCAATGGCATATGGCACCGACGGTTCTCTCTCGGCGTTGGGCCTCGTCGTGTTGGAAGATCCGATGAGCATCTGGCCGGTCTATGAGCCGGCGCCGCTCGTTCGCGGTGAAGTGCTGGAGATGTACCCTGAGATCGCCGATATCCTGAACCCGGTGTTCAAGGGCATGACCCTCGCGGCGCTTCAGGAGCTCAACGGCCGGGTGGCGGTGGACGGAGCCGATCCCCGGAACGTGGCACGCGACTACCTCTTAGCCGAAGGGCTCATCCAGTAGCGTGAGTGACCACAGCCTGCAAACGCGATTCGACCGCGTGGCGCTCGTGGGGGCGATCGTGACCCTTGCGGGTGCCACTGCGCCTCCGTTTGTGGAACTGCGCCCCAACAGGCTCGTACCCGGCACCGTGCATTCGTTGGCTGACGCCGGTGTGTGGATGTTTGCGACCTGGGGCCTTGTGGCCCTGGCGCTCCTGTCAGCGGTGGCGCCAAGCGCCAAGGCTCGATCGGCCGCCTCGTCTGCAAGCGCGTATGGGCTGGTCGCCGTGGTCGCGTGGGCGCTGGGCGAGGCCGCCAGCACCCTGCTTGTGGGACAGACGTCGGTGGCGCGCGTGTCCATCGGCTCGGGCGCCTGGGTGATCTTGCTGGGCGCCGCGATCATAGGCTTTGCGGGAGGCGAGGAGCGCAAGCGCTATCTGTTGCGACGCCTTGGCCCGCCGGTGCTGGTACTGGCGGCTGTCGTCTCGGCGTTCGTATGGGGTGGGTTGGACAACATCTCGCTTGCGCGAGAGTTCGAAGTCCGCGCGGACTCGTTTTGGCAGCTGCTTGCGGGACATCTTGCGCTTGCGGGAGCGGGAGTGGCTCTGGGCGCGGTCTTCGGTGTGCCACTGGGCCTGTGGGCGACGCGTGATCGCAAGGTGCGAGGTGTGGTCCTGGGTGTGACCGGCATCATCCAGACGGTGCCGAGCCTCGCGCTTCTCGGCCTGCTGATCCTGCCGCTGTCCGCGCTTGGCAATGCGGTCCCCTTCCTACGGGACCTGGGCGTGCGCGGTATCGGTGCGGCACCCGGGCTTGTGGCCCTCACCCTGTATGCGCTGCTGCCCATCGTCCGCAATACCTATGTGGGACTTGCCGAGGTGGACCCGGCGGTCGTGGATGCCGGTCGGGGCATGGGTATGAGCTCGCGCCAGCTGCTCATGCGTGTTGAGCTTCCCCTGGCGTTGCCGCTCATCATGGAGGGGTTGCGCACCGCCTCGGTGCTGCTGATCGGCATCACCACGCTCACGGTCTTCGCGGGCGCACGCAACCTGGGCATCCTCATCTTCGAAGGGCTCGGACAGTTCGCTCCCGATCTGATCTTGCTGGGCGCGTTGCCGGTGATCGTTCTGGCGGTCGTCGTGGACGTGGCCCTCTCGGCGCTGGCGAGAAGACTCACACCGGAAGGAGTCCGTGCATGATCCGTCTGGAAGGCGTCACGCGACGCTATGGCGATGAACTGGCCGTGGACGACCTGTCGCTCGAGGTCGCCGAGGGCGAGGTATGCGTCCTCATCGGCCCGTCAGGCTGTGGCAAGACCACCACGCTGCGGATGATCAACCGCCTCATAGAGCCCAGCGGTGGAAGCATCATGGTGAACGGGCGAAACGTCATGTCTATGCGTCCCGAGGAGCTCCGCCGCGGCCTTGGCTATGTCATCCAGTCCATCGGCCTGTTCCCGCATCTTTCAGTGGAGCGCAACATCGGCGTCGTGCCGCATCTGCTGGGCTGGGACAAGCAGCGGATGGCAGAGCGCGCCCGTGAGCTTCTGCATCTCGTCGGCCTCGATCCCGAGGTCTATCTGGAGAAGTACCCGCGGCAGCTCTCCGGTGGCGAGGCGCAGCGCGTGGGAGTGGCGCGGGCGCTGGCGGCTGATCCTCCGGTTCTGCTGATGGATGAGCCGTTCGGCGCTGTAGACCCGCTCAACCGTGAGCGGCTGCAGGCCGAGTTCGCCCGTATCCAGCGCGAGCTCCATAAGACGGTCATCTTCGTGACGCACGACATAGACGAGGCGATCCGTCTGGCCGACAAGGTCGCGATCATGCGCGACGGCAGACTCCAGCAGTTCGCATCGCCGGAAGAGGTGCTCAACCATCCGGCCAACAAGTTCGTGCATGACTTCGTGGGAGCAGATCGAGCGCTCAAGCGGCTCGTTCGCGTGCGGGTGGAAGACGTCATGCGCTCGCCGGCCATCGTGCAAGAGGGCTCAGAGGAGCTTGCGTTCCGCGTCGCTGCGGGCAGACGACGTTTCGTGTACGTGATCGATGCCGGTGGAAAGCTTGTCGGCTGGATGGACACAGCGGACCTCGAGCCGGACATGGACCCCGCCGAGGCGCTCACACGGGTCGATCCCGCGCAGGCGTCCGTTCGATCGGACGCGAGTCTGCGCGATGCGCTTTCCCGGATGCTGGGTCTTGGCTTCCGCGCCATCGCCGTCACCGATGACAAGTGCCGTCTGGTGGGGGAGGTCACCTTTGCCGCAGTCGAGGAGGCCATGACCGAGGGCGATGAGCACATCACCAATATCGCCGAGGAGGACGCCGGGTGAGCAGGCGACGCACCATAGCGATCGCGGTCACGGTGGCAGGCGCGCTTGCCTTTGTCTGGCTCATCAACGCGACGGCGCTGTGGGAGTCCGCCCTGCGGGCGCTGTTCCCCGCGCTGCGCGACGTGTTGATGCCGCGCGACTCCCTGGCGACATTCGTGCTGCAGCACCTTGCGCTCGTGGGGACGTCCAGCGCGCTCACGATAGCGGTGGGCGTTCCTCTCGGCATCTGGGTGACTCGACGAAGTGGCGCCGAGTTCCGCTCGCTTGTGGTCGCCGGGACAGACCTTGGGCAGACGTTCCCGCCGGTGGCGGTGCTGGCGCTTGCGATGCCGGTACTCGGTTTCGGCTTCTGGCCCACCATCATGGCGCTGTTCATCTACGGGTTGTTCCCGGTTGTGAGCGCCACGATCGCCGGCATCGAGGCGGTGCCCCGTTCGGTGGTGGAAGCCGGGGTCGGCATGGGGATGAGCCCTTCGCAGGTACTTCTGCGCGCCGAGATGCCGCTCGCGTCCCGCGTGATCGTCTCGGGCATCCGCACCTCGGTGGCCATCAACATAGGGACGGCCACGGTGGGTGCAGCTATCGGGACCGGCGGACTCGGTGTCCCTATCATCGGCGGCCTTGCCGTGCAGAACATGGCGTACGTGCTTGAAGGCGCTATCCCTGCGGCTCTGCTGGCGGTGCTGGCCGACTCGATTCTCGCGCAGGTGGAGTCGGCAGTGACGGTGGCCGAGGGGTAGTATGGCCCTCTCGGCCCTAGCGCCCCGGCCCTCCACCCCGTACCCTTGCAGTATGTCCTTGCTTCCCGATACTGCCCGCGTCACCGCCTCCGAGCACGAGATGCTGCCGGCGGGTTCCGTGGTGCTCGCGCTCGTTTCCGGCGGTGCCGACAGCGTTTCGCTGTTGCGCCTGTTGGCGGATGGCCAGTTGGGCGATGACCTGCGGCTGTCCGTGCTGCACGTCAACCATATGCTCCGTGGAGATGCCGCCAACGCCGACGAGGCGTTCGTCGGCGCGTTGTGCGCCGGGCTCGACATCCCGTGCCGTATCGTGCGCTTCGACGTGGCGGCGTATGCCGAAGCCGAGGGACTCAACCTTGAGGATGCCGGCAGGCGCGTCCGCTATCGCTTCGCAGAGGACGAACTTGATGCTCGCTGCGAGAGCCTTGGCGTCTCGCCGCTTCGAGGGCGGATCGTTGTGGCGCACACGCTCGACGATCAGCTTGAGACGTTTCTGATGCGCCTGGTGACCGGCTCAGGCCCTGCGGGGCTGAGAGCGATCGCCCCGGTGCGCGACCGTATCGTCAGACCGCTGCTTGGCGCGCGCCGCACGCAGGTCGTGGAGTACCTGGAGTCTTTGGGCCAGAGCTGGCGCGAGGACGCGACGAACGCCGATACCTCGAGGTTGCGATCGTGGGTCCGCCACGAACTGAAGCCGCTCGTGGAGAGCGTGAATCCCGCCTTCGACACCACCCTGGAGCGCACGATCCGCCTTCTTTCCGACGAGGACGGGCTTCTCTCGGAGATGGCCGAGGCGTTCAGCCATGACTTCACCGAGCGGGTCGACGATGGCGTCGCATTCAACCGCGACTACATGGCGACGCTCTCAAGACCGATGGCGCGCCGCACTGTCCGCGAGTCGCTGTTCCGCACGTTTCCGGAGGCGACCCGCCTTGAGTTCGAGCACGTCGAAGCGCTTGTGGACGGTCTGGCCGAAGACTCCTTTGCGCGGGACCTGCCATTTGGCCTGCACGCTCGCACCGAGTACGGTAAACTCGTGGTTTCCCGTAGGGATGCCGAGTCCATGCGTCTGGCACCATGCTTGCTCGAAGTACCAGGCAAGTGCGACCTCGGTCAGCTCGGCGTCATCGAGGCGCGCTCCGTCCGTCTCGAAGACGTGAATGACGATCCGCAGCGAGCCTTCGTGGACGCCGCGCTCGTTGGGGAGGCGCTCACTGTGGATCGCCCGCGTCAGGGCGATCGGTTCAGGCCTCTCGGTATGGATGGCTCCAAGAAGCTCTCAGACCTGTTCATTGACGGGAAAGTGCCCAAACGGTTGAGGGCCACTACGCCCGTGATACGGTACCGCGACCGGATCGTGTGGGTTGCGGGTTTGCGGCTCAGTGACGAATTCAAGGTCACGACACAGACGACCGGGGTGCTGGAGTTGCACTGGCGAGGGGAACAGACTAGTACGTGACGGCATGACCGTCACCCGCGTGGAAAGGTGAGCGGATGCATCAGGACGTCGAGCGCATCATCTTGTCCGAGGAGGATATCCAGGCGCGCGTGCGCGCTCTGGGAGCCGAGATCGCCGCAGACTATCAGGGACGATCGCTGTTGATGGTGGCCGTCTTGCGAGGCGCCGCCCTGTTCGTCGCCGACCTTGCCCGCGCGATCGACGGCCCCGTTGAGCTCGACTTCATGGCGGTCTCCAGCTACGGGAGTTCCACGAAGTCATCGGGCGTGGTGCGCATCCTGAAGGACCTGGATGAGACGATCGATGGCCGGGACGTGCTGGTCGTCGAGGACATCCTGGACACCGGTCTGACGCTCAAGTACCTGCTGCGCAACCTGGCATCACGCAAGCCCCGGAGCCTCGAGGTGTGCACGTTGCTCTCCAAGACGGGTAAGCAGCGTGTGCCGATCGACTGTAAGTACATCGGGTTTGAGATCCCGGATGAGTTCGTTATCGGATATGGATTGGATTACGCCGAGCGGTACAGGAATCTTCCGTACGTTGGCGTTCTGAAACCGGCGGTCTACTCGGTGTAGCCCACCTCAAGGAGTGTTGAGTGTGAACAAGAACCTACGAACCGCTCTGTTCTACATGCTGGTGATCGTGGCGCTGTTCGCGTTTATCGTGAACAGCTTCGACGCCGGCGGTGGGATCGTCGAGCTGAACGCTAGCGACTTCGTCAAAGCGCTGAAAGACGACAGGGTCGTCACAGCGGAAGTATTCCTTCGCAACAAGGAGATACAGGGCACCTTCTATGAGGATGCCCAGGCGAAGACCGACAAAGAACCGAGCGAATTCACCACGACCTATCAGGGCGATGACTGGTTCGCCCAGCTCATCGACGAGAACCCTCCCATTGAGGGATACACCGTCAACACCCAGGACCAGAACTGGTTCGTCTCGCTGCTCGTGCAGCTCGTCCCGGTTCTGCTGATCGTCGGGTTCATGTTCTTCATCCTGAACCAGATGCAGGGGTCCAACTCCAAGGTGATGTCGTTCGGCAAGGCGAAAGCCAAGCGTATGACCCGCGATCAACCCAGGATCACGTTCAAAGACGTGGCAGGCGTGGATGAGGCGGTCGAGGAGCTGCAGGAGATCAAAGAGTTCCTGGCCAACCCCGGCAAGTTCCAGGCGCTGGGCGCCAAGATCCCTAAGGGCGTCTTGCTCGTAGGACCTCCAGGCACAGGTAAGACTCTTCTCGCGCGTGCGGTTGCAGGTGAAGCCGGCGTGCCGTTCTTCTCCATCTCGGGCTCTGACTTCGTAGAGATGTTCGTGGGCGTCGGCGCCAGCCGTGTTCGCGACCTGTTCGAGCAGGCGAAGGCCGCTTCACCGTGCATCGTCTTCGTCGACGAGCTTGATGCTGTGGGTCGCATGCGCGGCGCAGGTCTTGGCGGCGGCAACGATGAACGCGAGCAGACGCTCAACCAGCTGCTGGTCGAGATGGACGGGTTCGACATCAAAGACAACGTCATCATCATGGCCGCCACCAACAGGCCTGACGTCCTCGACGCCGCCCTGTTGCGCCCCGGCCGGTTCGATCGTCAGATCGTGGTCGACCGTCCCGACCTCAAGGGCCGCACGGACATCCTGAGGATCCACACCCGTGGCAAGCCCGTCGCAAAGGGTATCGACCTTGAGGTGCTGTCTCGCCGCACTCCCGGATTCACCGGCGCCGACCTTGCGAACCTCGTGAACGAGGCTGCGCTTCTCGCCGCACGTCATGGCAAGAAGGAAGTCGAGATGGTGGAGCTCGAGGAGGCGATCGAGCGCGTCATCGCCGGACCGGAGAAGCGCAGCAGGCTCATCTCGGAGAAGGAGAAGCGCGTCATCGCCTATCATGAGGCGGGCCATGCGCTTGTCGGCCATGTGCTTCCCAATACCGACCCCATCCACAAGATCAGCATCATCGCGCGCGGCCGTGCGCTTGGCTATACGCTCGCGCTGCCTACCGAGGACAAGTTCCTCAGCGCCAAGGGTGAGATGCTCGATGAGATCGCGATGATGCTGGGCGGTCGTGTTGCCGAAGAGATCGCCATCGGCGACATCACGACCGGCGCCAGCAACGACATCGAGCGGGCCACCAAGCTGGCTCGTCAGATGATCACTCGCTATGGCATGTCCGACAAGCTCGGTCCCATGACGCTTGGCGAGGACCAGCAGGAGGTCTTCTTGGGCAGGGACTTCTCCAACACGCCCAACTACAGCCAGGAGATCGCGTTTGAGATCGACAAGGAAGTCCGTCGGATGATCGATGACGGGTTCGACAAGGCGAACAAGATCCTGACCGAGCGTCGCGCGCAGCTCGACTTGATGGCGGAAGTCCTCATCGAGCGCGAGACCATCGACAAAGACGGTCTGGAAGCGCTTTTGGAGAACAAGTGGGACGAGTTCCTTGCGGGCGAGAAGGAGCAGCAGGCAAGTGAGCCTGAGGTTCCTGAGGCGACCGTTCCCGATGCGGAGGATGCTGACGAGCGGCCCCGTGTGCAGGCACCGGACGCCTCTGATGAGCCGCAAGGCCCTGGCGAGGTCGCGCCTGCATAAAGCTGCGCTGCTGGAATCGACAAGGGACGTCACCTGCGGGTGGCGTCCTTTCTCTTTGTTAATGGCCACAGAAGCGCGGGTAAGTTCCAATCACGGTATAGACCTCGCGCGGAGGGGGCGCAGGTGAGCTTACGGTCTAAGAGAGCCTTGCCTGAAGACCTTATCGAGTCGCTGCACGAGGTGGCTGCTGCGGTTGCCGCAAAGCGTTCACTCGATGACGTGCTCGAGACCATCGTCGAGCGCGCCGAGTCAATCACTCACACCGACAAGGCCGTGGTCTGTCTCGTCCATGAGGATGATCCGGGGCAGGTCGATGTGGCCCATTTGGCTGTACGGGGCCTACACGATCTAACCGACGAATCGTGGTGGCTCGGACTGCTCGAGAGCGCCGCTCCCTCTGTGTTCAACGGGTCGGGACGGGTCCGAATCCGGCATCGTGAGAGCGATTCCCTTGTACTGGTCGTACCGGTTCGTCTCGCAGACCAGCCCATCGGCCTGCTCGGTGCGATCAATGCGCATCAGCGGGGCTTCACGTCCGCCGATGAGGCGTTCCTGTCGATCCTCGGCTCCTTTGCTGCTGTGGCCATCGAGAACACACGTCTTGCCGAGGAGGGGCGTTACACGCTGCTGTCGAGTGAGAGAAGCCGCATCGCCCGGGAGATGCACGACGGCCTTGCCCAGTCGCTGTTCAGCATCTCGCTCGGCCTCGAGCTGTGTAAGAGGCAGCTGTGGCACGATCCGAGTGGCGTGTCCGATGTGTTGGGCAACCTGCAAGAGCAGCTCAGGAACGCCATGGACGAACTGAGGCGCTACATCTACGACCTGCGTCCCCTCAAGCTCTCAGAGCTTGGCCTGGTGGGCGCGGTGCAGGAGTGGGTCAAAGAAGTCACGCTGGGCATGGGAATCAACGGAGAAGTGAGGGTCACCGGTCATGCCCTTTTGCTGGGATCCGATCAGGAGCTGTGCCTCTATCGGATCGCGAAGGAGGCCGTGAGCAATGCTGTCAGGCATGCGGCGGCAAGAAACGTGGTGGTCCGGGTGTGCTACACGGACGACGAGACCACCGTGTACGTCCAAGACGACGGCGTGGGCTTCTCGGTGGATGACGTTGTCGCAGGGTCTGCCGCAGATGGAGGCATGGGGTTGCGGGACATGCGTCTGTGGACGGATCAGGTGGGGGGTAGCATGTCGATCGAAAGCGGCCTGGGCACGGGAACATGCGTGACTGTACGAGTCCCCAGATGTGAGGATCAGGCATGACCAGGATCCGTGTTCTTATCGCAGACGACCACGAACTCGTGCGCTACGCCTTGCGTACGTTGCTGGATGAGGAGGACGACATCCTTGTGGTGGGCGAGGCGGTGGACGGGGAGAACGCAGTGGACGCGGCCGGCGCTGATTCGCCCGATGTGTTGCTCCTGGATCTACACATGCCGGGTATCGGTGGAATCGAAGCGTGCAGACGCGTGAAGGGCGAACACCCCGAGGTGAGTGTGCTGGTGTTGACCAGCTTCGATGACGACGAAGAGATATTTCAGGTACTGGACGCCGGTGCTAACGGTTACATCCTCAAGACGGCACGCCCTGACAGGCTCGTGGGTGCGGTGCGTGCGGTCGCAGACGGCCAGTCGGTGTTCGACGCGGGGGTTGCCAGCCGGATAGTGGCTGGCAGGGTGTCGGCCGATACGGCATCGGTCAGCGACGAGCCGCTTTCAGAGCGCGAGATGGATGTCTTGCGTCTGATGGCCGAAGGCATGAACAACCGCGAGATCGGTCGGGCTCTGTGGATCGGCGAGAGTACCGTGAAGACCCATGTGAGCCACATCCTGCGCAAGCTTGGCCAGAGCGATAGGACATCTGCGGTGCTTGGTGCGGTCCGTCTGGGACTGGTCAGGCTCGCCAAGCAGGAGTGACCGTGCCACTCCAACCAATGGGGGATGGCGCGCTCATCCTTGTGGGGGATTCGTTTTCCCACCTTATTCAGCATAACGGACGATGTGCGTTGGCCCAGGCGCTGGGCATCTCCTCCAAGTAGGCGCTGGACTTCTACTGGCAATCCGTATCGGAGCGTTCAAGGTTTCGAGGGGGCCGGTGGATTGCATTGCACGGGAGGAGGTGTAGGGAATGCTTACCAAGCTCTATGTCCGTGTGAAGGCGATCACGGCCCGCCTGAGTGAGGACGCCGGGGCGACCGCTCTGGAGTACGGCATCCTGGTCGCGCTGATCGCACTCATCATCGTCGCCGGTGTCACGGTATTCGGAGAGGCTCTGCGCGACTTCTTCGATGGCATCGCCGCAGACGTTCCTCTGTAGGAGAAGTGCGGTTCCAACAAGGCGTGTGTTGCGGGGGCCGGAGGACTCCGGTCCCCGCGTTGTATCGATTGGATTCGAGTGATGAGTCTCTATCACAGATCGCATAGCGTACGTGCTCGCGACAATGGCGAGGAGGGCGCAAGTGCCCTGGAGTTCGCGCTTGTAGCGCCCGTGTTGCTGCTGCTGATCCTCGGCATGATCGAGCTCGCTTTCATGTTCCAGGCGCAACTCGCCGTCACCCACGCAGCGCGCGAGGGCGCGCGGATGGCCGTAGTGGGCACCTGGGACGCAGGCATTGTTGTCAGCAGGGCGTACCCTCTGCAACCCGTTGACGGGCTTGCCGTAGGTATCGCTGACCTGGGTGACTCGTTCCGGGTGACGGTCACCTATCCCTACCATGCACAGATCCTGCCCGATGTTGGGGCAGTCACTCTGAACAGCGACGCGATCATGAGGAAGGAATAGGGGGCGGCAGTCATGCGCCTACGAGATGTATTGCACCGGTTGTCCGATGATAGGGGCGCGTCTGCCGTGACGGTGGCAGTCATGGCGGTCGTGCTATTGGGCCTTGCCGCGATCGCCGTGGATGCAGGGGCGATCTACTCCGAGCGCCGTGGGCTTCAGACCGCAGCTGACGCGGCTGCGCTTGCGGGAGTGCAGGAGCTTCCCGGTGATCCCAACGCAGCCTTGGCTGTAGCAGACGAGTACGCTCATCTGAACACTGCTGTGGCTGCTGATCTCACGTACGTGGTGTCAAGCACGTACGCCACAAACGATACTCTGATGGCGCAGGTCGTAGACCCCGCGCGAACGATGTATCTCGCTCGATTCCTGGGGATCGAGACGAAGACCGTAGGAGCGCATGCAAAGGCGGTGGTGTCCTCACCAAGCGCCTACGGCGCTAGTGTCATGCCGTTCGGCATCATGTCCAAAGAGCCGTCGGGTACTGCTGCCTTCGGCTATGAATTCAATGAACCGGTCACTCTCAAGCAGCCTGCCAAGCTCGGTGAGTCGGGCAACTTCCAGTTCCTCGCGCTGACGGATCCGCCTCTTGGACACTACGGCGCGGTGGATATCACCAATGCCCTCCAAAACGGTGGAGTCCCTAACCCTGTCTACATCGACACGCTCTACTTCACCAAGACCGGTGTGAACGGCAAGCAGGTCAGCAACAGCATGAACACCTGGATCGGGGGGGACACGTGTTCGTTCAGCGATGTCGCCAGGCTCAATGATGACGGCACTGTCGATCTGCTCGACAGAGACTGCCATCGCGTCATCATCTGCCCGATCATCGTCGATCCGGGTCCTCCGGTCGTCTACAACTGGTACGACCTGAACGGGACATCTCGTCCGGTGTTGATCATCGGATTCTCGTATTTCTATGTTGAAGGAGTGGGCACCACTGGCAACGACTGCTGGATCTCCGGTCGCTTCATCAGGCCGGTAGGTGCGGAAGATGCCATTGATTGGGGTCCCATCGACCCTTATGGCGCTGTCGGGTACCGACTCGTCGAGTAACACTGTCCGCAGTCTGTGGGAGGTAGTCATGCGTTCAAGGATCCTGGTCGTCGTCGTTGCGGTATTGCTCGGCCTCACCGCCGCGTTCTTCGCAGGGCGCTACATCCAATCCGCGCGCTTGCGCATAGAGGCTGACGCTCAGCCGGTCGCGGTTCTTGTCGCCACTGCGGACCTTGCCCCCGGAATGACCGTGGAGCAGCTTGCTGAGGCAGGACTGGTGACAACGGCCGAGGTCCCGGCGCAGTTCGTGTCAGATGGCGCCGTGTCCTCGCTGAGCGCCATCAGCGGGCAGGTGCTGTCCACCTCTGTTGCCAAAGACGAGCAGCTCACACGGGCCCGATTCGACTACGCGAGTCAGGCGGGCCTCGCTTTCACGGTTCCGCAAGACCATCTCGCCGTTTCGATATCCAACAGTGCCGTTATCGGTGTTGCAGGCTTGCTGCAGCCTGGCGACCTGGTTGTGGTGGTTGCCACATTCGAAGAGAGCGCCGGTGAAGCGGACACCGCGGTGACGCAGATCATCATCCCGAAAGCGCGAGTGCTTGCCGTTGGGTCGTCTCTGAGTTCGATGGAGTCGAGTATCGGTCCTGCGGCCAACGGATCCATTCTTGCGGCCGACCGAGCCGCTGATGAGGCTCGCGTGATCCCGGATACTGTCACGCTTGCGCTCTCTGCATCAGACGTCGAGAAGGTCGTTTTCGCCGAGCAAGAGGGCTACATCAGACTGGCGCTGCTCGGCCCGGGTGCGGCCGATGTCGCCCCGACAGCGGGGGTCACCTACGCCAACGTGTTGGAGTAGGTGGGTGACGATGCGCGTCTTACTCGTGACACCTGATGAGGCCTTCGAGGCAGCTCTGCGGGGGGCTGCCAAGGCTGCTGGCGAGACAGAGGTATCGCAGGTGGATTCTGTGGCAGAGGTCGGCGCCGCTATCAGCGTGACCTCTCCGCATGTGGTCTGCATCGGGCCCGGGATACGCCAGGTCGATGCCCTGTCCTGCGCGCAAGACCTGGCACTTCAGGCACCGTCGTTGTCCATGGTGCTTGTCTCCGGTGAAACGGGCACTTCTTTGCTGCGCGCTGCGATGAGGGCTGGGTACCGCGACGTCGTGGGGACTGACGGGCGAGAGCCGGCGAAGGATGCCCTGGCGGCGATTCGCGCAGCCTATGGTTTTGTGGAACGTGGGGCAGGGACATCCCCTACGGTCGAGTCGCAGCCGGCGGAGCCGAACGCTCGCGTTGTCACCGTGTTCAGCACCAAGGGCGGGGTAGGCAAGTCCGTTGTCGCAACGAACCTGAGCGTCGCGCTTGCGGCGCATCTGCACAAACGGGTGATCCTCGTCGACCTCGACCTGCACTTCGGCGACATGGGGATCATGCTGGGTCTTGAGCCCAAACATACGATCTACGATGCGACTCAGGCGTTCGATCGGCTGGACTCAGAGATGCTCCAGGGCTATCTGGTGACCCACTCCTCCGGTGTCAGAGTGCTGCTTGCCCCTGTACGTCCGGAGGACGCCGAGAGCGTCACGGCGGCCCGGATCTCACGTGTCCTCGAGCTGCTTCGTGACTCGACCGACTACATCGTCATAGACACTCCTGCTGCGTTGGACGATGTCGTCCTGACGGCCATCGATCGCAGTGACACCGTCTACGCGGTGGCGACCATGGACGTGGCCAGTGTGAAGAACACGCGTATCTCGCTTCAGAAGCTGGCACAACTGGGCTACCGCAACGGCCTCGTCGAGCTTGTGCTGAACCGGTCTGACAGCAAGGTCTGGCTTGAGCCCGGCGAGATCGAACGTGCCGTCGAACGACCTATCATCGCGCGCATCCCGAGTGACAGGCTCGTGCCTCGCTCGGTCAACAAGGGAACCCCCGTTGTTCTGGACGCGCCGAAGTCGGGGGTTGCGAGAAGCCTGATGGAGCTCGCAGAGCAGCTGGTAGGCGCAGAGGAAGGCAGGGACAAAGATGTCGCTCATGGATAGGATCGCGGCGAGCGAGCATACCGCCCAGTCAGTCGTGTCCGAGACGAACGCGGATCGCAGCGGCAAAGACGCGGTGAAGCGGAACCTGCACTATCTGATCATCGAGGAGATGGGCGCGGAGATCGGTCGTTTCTCGGGAAACGCGGATCTCATACGGCAACGGATCAGCCGCCGCCTTGGGGAGCTGATGGGGCAGGAGAGCACGCCGCTCTCCGCCATCGACAGGCGGGAGATCATAGCCGACGTGGTGGACGACATCCTTGGCTATGGTCCCATCCAGACGCTGCTGGACGATCCGGACATCACCGAGGTGATGGTGAACGACCCGTCGACGATCTTCATCGAGCGTGGGGGCAAGATATACAAGACCGACCGTCGGTTCATCGACGAGTCTCACCTGCTCCGCGTCATCGACAAGATCGTCGCTGAGGTCGGGCGTCGCATCGACGAGAGCTCGCCTATGGTTGACGCGCGGCTCCCTGACGGCTCCCGTGTGAACGCCATCATCCATCCGCTGGCTATCGACGGACCCAAGCTCACCGTCCGTAAGTTCTCACAGGAACCCTATTCCGTCGCCGATCTGATCGATTTCGGGACGTTGGATGCCCGCGCAGCTAAGTTCTTACAGGCATGTGTCGAAGGCAAGCTCAACATACTGATCTCGGGCGGAACCGGTACGGGTAAGACGACGCTTCTCAACGTGGTGTCGTCGTTCGTGCCAGGCGGTGAGCGGATCATCACTATCGAGGACGCCGCCGAACTCAGGTTGGGGCAGGGTCATGTGCTTCGTTTGGAGTCCCGGCCGGCCAACATCGAAGGCAAGGGACAGGTGACGATCCGCGACCTGGTCCGCAACTCTCTACGCATGCGGCCCGACCGTATCATCGTTGGTGAGGTCCGTGGCGCTGAGGCACTCGACATGCTGCAGGCGATGAACACGGGCCATGAGGGTTCGCTCTCGACCGTGCACGCCAACTCGCCAAGGGATGCGCTCGCGCGCCTGGAGACGATGGTGCTCATGGCCGGTTATGACATCCCTGTTCGCGCTATCCGAGAGCAGGTCGCTTCCGCGCTTGATGTGATCGTGCATCTTGCCCGGCTACGCGATGGTTCGCGACGCGTGGTGCAGATCTCCCAGGTCGACGGAATGGAAGCGGACACGATCGTCATGCAAGACGTCTACTACTTCGACTACTCGATGGGCGTAGATACCGAGGGCATGTTCAGAGGCAGGCTGAAATCCACCGGCATCCGGCCGTCGTTCACGGAGCGACTGCGTTACGTGGGTATCGAGGTCGCCCCTGAGTCCTTCGAGTTCGAACCACCGGCCAGGGGGTGAACCATGCGGTCCCGGAGCTACAAGACAGCAGTGGGTCTGGCACTGGTGATGGCACTGGTGTTCTCGGTGCCGATGGCGTTCGCGGCTGATGCCGATGCGCCTTTGGTCCTCCACGCGATAGAGACGGACTCGTTCCCGGTCGTGCACGTGGGCGTGACCCTGCCCGCGGGGATCGTCTCGGCAGGGGAGACCCCGTTGTTCGAGGTGAGGGAGAACGGTCTGCCTCTGTCAGATGTCACAGCTGAAGCAGTCGGGGTGTCGAGGGAGCCCATCGACGTCGTGCTGTTGGTCGACGCGAGCGGCAGCATGGCCGGTGAGCCCATCGCGGACGCCCGCTCTGCGGCAAAGCGCTTCATCGCCACAATGGCGGACGGGGATCGCATCGCCGTGCTCACGTTCGGGGAGCGGGTGGAAACGCTCGCCAAGTTCAACTCGGATCGCGCGGCTCTGGGTAGCGCCGTTGAGGCCATAGAGGTGCGCGGCGAGACCGCCCTGTACGATGGCCTGCTTGCTGCTGTCGATCTTGCCGGTGAGAGCGAGAAGGGCGCTTCCTACATCGTCGTCCTCTCGGATGGCGGCGATACGGTCAGCGTGGCTGATCTCAATGACGCCGCGAAAGCGGCGACGGCGGCAAGAATACCTGTCTATGCGGTCACGTTGGAGTCGCCTGAATACGACCCTGCACCGCTGAATACGATCGCCAAGGAGTCGGGCGGGAAGCTGCTCAGCGTGAGCGATACCGCTGCCCTGGAGTCACTTCTTGAGGGTATCGCACTGGAGCTCTCGAGCAGGTACACGATCACCTACGAGAGCTCGCGTCCCGCTACGGCCGACCTTGACCTGGTCTTCACTGCAACGGGCTCCGGCGGAGTAGCGACAGCGGAGACGGTTCTTGAGAACCCCTCGCTGGCCGTGACCGGGGTATTCGAGCCGTTCGTGGGTCTCGTGTTCCCGCAAGAGATGTCGCTGGCATCGCGTTTCGCCTTTGCGGGCGCGGTCGCCATGGTGTTCCTGGCGGTTGGACTTCTGGTCTTCGGCGTCCTCACGATGGTGCTGCCGGAGCCCAACGTGCTCAATCAACTCCGGTATTACGAGCAGATGCATACTGCTGGAGACCCGGATGCCGCCCTTGCCGAGGCGCGCGAGGACACCGAGGCACAGGGCCGCTTGCGCGACGCGGTGAGCTTTGTGGCCGGCAGACGCGGGTTCACGCGAGCGCTCCACCGGCAACTGGAACGTGCCGGCTTGCCCCTTCGGCCGGTCGAGTACATGTACTTCCATATCCTCGGAGTCACTGTCCTTAGCGTTGCGGCACAGCTCATCACCGGGCGTTTGATGGTGACGTTGCTGGTCGTTGCCGCCACGGTGTTTCTGCCCATCGCGTTCCTCGATTTGAAGGTGTCGCTTCGCTCCAGAGCGTTCGAAGAGCAGTTGCCTGACATCCTCTCGCTCATCGCGGGATCGCTCCGCGCGGGCTGGGGCGTGCAACAGTCCATAGACCTCGTGGTACAGGAAGCGGCTGACCCGGCACGCTCCGAGTTCCGGCGGGTGCAGTCCGAGGTGCGATTGGGTCTTCCTCTCGAAGAAGGTCTCGCCAGGATGGCCGAACGTGTCGACAGTGACGACTTCCGATGGACGGTGGCCGCCATCACGATCCAGCGCGAGGTGGGCGGAAACCTGGCTGAAGTGCTCGATATCGTCTCGGGCACCATCCGTGAGAGGGCGGACCTTCGCCGGGAGGTGAAGGCGCTGACTGCCGAAGGGCGTCTGTCCGCGATCATCCTGACGGCGCTGCCGTTCGTCATGTTCGTGGCCATGGTGCTGATCAACCCCGAGTACATGGGTCGCATGCTCTCGACCTCCATCGGCGTCATCATCCTTCTGGGCGGACTGGCCCTGCTTGTGATCGGGGTGTTCTGGATCAACTCGACTACCAAGATCGAGGTGTGAGATGTACTACCTTGCTGCCGGACTCGCGGGTATGAGCGCGACCCTGCTTGTCTACTCGGTCCTTTCCACGGTCTTTTCCGAGGAGCGGAGGGTCACGCGTCGCTTGCGCAGGCTGCCCGAGTACGAGCGCGCGCATGCGGCAGAAGTAGAGCCCCTTCTGGCGCCGTTTCCCCAGCGGGTCGCCCGCCCGGTGCTCAATGCCCTGGGCAGGGGGTTGCGGACCCTTGCGCCGTCAGACTACCGGACAAGGTTGGGAGGCTGGGTCCGCAAGGCTGGTCGACCGCTAGGGCTGGATACCGATAGGCTCCTTGCGGTGAAGGCGATCTTGGGCGCGGCCGGTCTGATGGTCTCTGGCGTCGTGACGCTGGGCGGCGGTTACAGCATGCTCCGCGCGACGCTCATCGCGCTGGCGGTAGGCGCAGCGCTGTTCTTCCTCCCGGATCTTTGGGTGCACGAGCGTATGCGCGAGCGTCAGACCGCGATCCGCCGTGCGCTTCCGGACATGCTGGACATGCTTACCATCTCAGTCGAAGCGGGGCTTGGTTTCGACGCGGCGGTCACCAAGCTCGTCAGAACTAACTCCGGTCCACTGGCCGAGGAGTTCGCGGTGATGCTTCACGAGGTGGGGGCGGGACTCTCCAGACGAGAGGCGCTCAGAAACCTCGCCGAGAAGACGGACGTTCCAGACCTGAGTGCGTTCGTCATGTCCATGGTCCAGGCCGACGTGTTCGGTATCAGCGTCTCAAGCGTCTTGAGGACGCAGTCGCACGAGATGCGCCGCAAGCGTCGGCAGTATGCGCAGGAAATGGCGCAGAAGGCACCCGCGAAGATGGTGTTCCCCCTTGTGATCTGTATCCTGCCGGCCACGCTCGTGGTGCTGATGGGTCCGGCAGTCATCTCGAT
Organism: Coriobacteriia bacterium; assembly: GCA_041595875.1. Classification (GTDB taxonomy): domain Bacteria; phylum Actinomycetota; class Coriobacteriia; order Anaerosomatales; family Anaerosomataceae; genus UBA2279. The sequence continues at coordinate 16,396 of JBFHJN010000017.1, read as the reverse complement.
AGGCGAGGCCTTCGGTCTTCTGTGAAAGACGACCCGATGTAGCGAGCCGGGTCGTGGGGTACCATGGTCACGTTGTCGCACATGAGGAGTGACCATGGACAAGGCCAAGATCGAGCAGGGTGTCCGCCTGATTCTGGAGGGCATCGGTGAGGATGCCGGGCGCGAGGGACTTCTCGACACACCCAAGCGTGTCGCTGATATGTACGAGGAGATCTTCGCAGGCATGGGGCAAGACGCCACAGAGCACTTCTGCGTGACCTTCAACGAGGGGCACCAGGAGATGGTGCTTGTCCGAGATATCCCACTGTATTCCATGTGCGAGCATCACCTTCTTCCGTTCCTGGGGCGTGCTCATGTTGCGTACATACCTGGCAAGCACGGACGCATCTGCGGGTTGTCCAAGATCGCGCGCGTAGTGGATGTGTATGCCAAAAGGCCTCAGGTCCAGGAGCGCTTGACGTCTCAGATCGCCGATACCCTGGTCTCAAGCCTGGACCCGCAGGGTGTGATCGTGGTCATCGAGGCGGAGCACATGTGCATGTCGATGCGCGGCGTTCGCAAGCCGGGAGCCATCACCACCACCTCGGCCGTCCGTGGCATCTTCGAGCGCAACCCTGCAACGCGCGCCGAGGCCATGTCGCTCATCAAGGGTGCCTAACATGGCTCCGTCGGTATGGCGGTGCGGCGGCTTCACCTTCGCGCTCGAGCGTCCGCTCGTGATGGGCATCCTCAATGTGACACCGGATTCGTTCTCGGACGGCGGGAAGTACGAGGACCCGCTTGTGGCCATCGCCCGGGGCCGCCAGATCGTGGTCCAGGGAGCATCCATCATAGATGTGGGCGGCGAATCCACGCGCCCCGGTGCAGATGAAGTATCTATCGCCGAGGAGATAGCGCGCACCCGTCCCGTCGTCGGCGGACTCGCACGGGAGCTTGGAGTGCCGGTCTCCATCGACACGCGTCATTCGCAGGTGGCCGAGGCGTGCCTTGGAGTAGGCGCGGCCATCATCAACGACGTGTCGGGATTCCGGGACCCGAAGATGGTGCAGGTCGCGGCCGGTTCGGACGCCGGAGTGGTTGTGATGCATATGCTCGGCGAGCCACGGACCATGCAGGTCGCGCCTCACTACGACGACGTGGTCGCCGAGGTCGTCGCCTATCTTGCCGGCCAGGCTGAGATGCTGGAGCGTGCAGGCGTGGAGCGCGAGCGTATCGCCATCGATCCGGGTATCGGGTTCGGCAAGACGCTTGAGCAGAACGTCGAGCTCCTGCGGCGACTGGATGAGATCGCGGCGCTGGGATACCCGGTGCTGGTCGGTGGTTCGCGTAAGTCGATGATCGGAATGATCTTGGGTGAGACCGATCCCGGTCAGCGCCTCGAGGGCAGTCTGGCCGTCGCCGCATGGGCGGTGACTCATGGCGCGGACATCGTGCGCGTTCATGACGTGATCGAGACCGCCCGCCTGTTGCGGGTGACATCCTTGCTGGCACAGGAGGGCAGGTCATGACCGACGCATATCTGGGGCTCGGAGCCAACCTGGGTGATCGTCTTGCGACGCTGTCACAGGCGCTACGGCTTGTCGACGGGCTGCCCGGGACGCACGTCGTGTATGTCTCGGCGGTTTACGAGACGGAACCGTGGGGAGTGGCAGACCAGCCGGACTTTGCCAATCTCGTCGCCCAGATCAGGACTTCGCTTGCTGCCGACCAACTGCTTGGCGGGCTGCAAGATATCGAGAACAGTCTCGGTCGTGTGCGAGGGGAGCGATATGGCGCCCGCACCATCGACATCGATATCCTGCTGTTCGGTGATGAGGAGTGGAACAGCGATTCGCTCACGATCCCTCACCCGAGGCTTCTGGAGCGTGAGTTCGCCCTCATACCTCTGCTGGAGATCGCGCCCGATGCCTGTCTCCCAGACGGTTCGCCGCTTCCGCGTGAAGGCGCCGTCCACGGGCGTATCACCCGCACGCTGGGAGCGCTGTCGGGTTTTGAGGATCGTGCTGTGGTCCCGGCACCATCTGCGTCGGAGTCCGACCCGACCGAAGGCGCCGACTGGGTGGAGGTCGCTTCAAGTACGCCGGTCGGCCGCATCGACCGCGCGCCCGACCTGGAACTGCTGTTCTTCCAGTCCGTGCTCGAGGCCGAAGGAATCCCGTTCGCATATGACCCGTTCGCCCCTACCGAGAGTTTCAACCCGTGGGGGCTCACAAGAACCGTACGGCTGCTGGTGCCCCCGCTCTATGCTGAGCGCGCCAGACGTTTGCTGGCTCAGGCTGCCGCTGCAACGCCGGAGTTCCCCCAGGAGTGATCGTGCGCTACGCCTCGGGATAGCCTAGCAGGATGCGGGATTGATCGCGCTACGCCTCGGGATAGCCTAGCAGGATGCGGATGGCCATGTGAGCCTCGTGTCCGGCCGCCACGCAGACGCGGCTCGCGAACAGCGGATGCTCCTCGGAGACCTCGCTCACCAGGTCGCCTATCATCCACAGGTCGCCCATGAGGTGCCGGGTGATGATGTCGTTGGCGGAACCATAGCCGGCAAGCCCGGATGCCGAGATGATGGGCACCCCGGGAAGCTGCTCCGAGCAGACCGCCACAAGCATCGCCTTGTCGTGCGCCGTGTCCACCGCCTCGATGAACAGGTCTATCTCCGAGAAGATCGTGGCGAAGTTCTGCTCGTCGACGTGCTCGTGGAACAGCTCGAGGTTCACCGCAGGGTCGATGCGCGTCAGGTTGATGGAGAGCGCCTCGGTCTTGGGCATGCCCACCTGGTCCCGGAAGAAGAACTGCCGGTGGAGGTTGCTCTCCTCTACGAGGTCGTGGTCTGCGAGCACAAGGGTGCCGATGCCGCTTCGCACGAGCATCCAGGCTGCGTTGCTGCCCAGACCTCCACAGCCGACTATGCCCACGCGTTTGGAGCCTAGCCGCGCACGCAGGTTCCGATACTCTTCGGCCAATGGGGTCGGATGCTGATGTGGCACAGGCATCTTCAGCCCCCTGCGACGGGAGGGAAGACCGCCAGGCGTTCGCCTTCTTGCAGCACGTGACTCTCAGGGGCGTGCCTGTTGTTGACGAAGACGATGCGGGGTTCGTCGGGCAACCCCAGCGCTGCGATGACCTGCCCGACGGTCGAGCCGTCGGGCAGGTCGATCAGCTGCGCATGCGCACTCAGCCGGTTGCCGTTGTCGGCCTCAGGCAGGTACTGCGAAAGGCTGGCGAACAGTGCAAGTTGTATGCGCATGTGGCTTCCTCTTCGCGTGCTAGCTGATGCCCATCTTTGCGGCTGTCTCGGCAACGAAGTCATGGACGCTGTCCAGGTCTTCGTCAGATACGGTGAAGACCGCATCGTGCGGTGGGAGCTTCTCGGTGTACATGTAGGCGGGAAGCCTGTCGTCTGCGGCAGTGAAGCCTGCGTGCTCGTTGAAGATCCGCTCGTAGGTGAGGACCTCCTTGCCCAGCTCCATGAGCTCGTCCGCGCCCCATGTCTGCCCGGTATGCGCCGAGACCATCTCTCCGATGGCCTCGAAGGCCGCGGGGATGTCCAGGACGGGGAACGCCACGAAGATGCATAGGCCGAGCGAGTCCAGCATTCCGGTGGCTATCTGCAGGCCCTTGGAGAGCTCCGCCTGACCATCGGGCTTGAGCGGGTCAACCGTGCCGCCGACGGCGAGCACGTTGGAGGTGATGGAGTAGCCGGCCGTGTGGTCTGCGCCCTGGGTCGAAGTAGCGTAGGTGACTCCGATGCCCTGGATCGGACGCGGATCGTAGGCGGGCATAGCCTGGTGCTTGACCACCGGGATCCTGTCCACGCCATACGCCTTGCCGGTGGCTTCCGCACCGTCGCCAAGTGCGCGACCAAGCGCGTTGTCCTTGATGACTTCGGCCAGCGCGGCCTTGGCGGCTTCTGCGTCACCGAAGGGGATCTTGCCGGAGTCCATGTAGACGGCCAGCGTCGCGCCCATCTCGATGGTGTCCACCCCGATGTCGCCACACATGCGGTCGAGTTCGGCCACGGCGTCCATATCGCTGATCCCACAGTTGGCACCCAGCGACCATGCGCTTTCGTACTCGGGACCCTTGGTCATGTAGTGACCGTCTTTGTCCACGTAGTAGCGCGAGCACTGGATCACGCATCCGCTGTGGCAGCCGTGCTTGACGTTGCCGCCGCGCTCCAGCGTGATGGCGCGCATCGTCTCGCCGGAGATCCCGTCGACGCCTTCGAACTGTCCGCTGCTGAAGTTACGTGTGGGATATCCACCGGACTCGTTGATGATGTTGGCCAAGACGTTCGTCCCGTAGGTGGGAAGCCCCGTGCCACTGACGGGATGCTCGCGCAGCGCAGCTGCGAACTTCTTGACGGCTGCGTTGAAGGCGTCCTTATCCGCGTGCTCGACGTAGCGGAGTCCTTCGTCGAAGATGGCGATGACCTTCAGGCCCTTGCTGCCCATGACGGCGCCCAGGCCACCGCGACCGGCGAAGCGGTTGGGGTAACCCATGGGGTCAGTGACGGCGATGCCGGCGGATTTCATGCCCATCTCACCGGCGGGGCCTATCACGAGGAACGATGACTTCTCGGTCATGCGGTCTTCGGTGGCTTCGATGCCCTTTGCCACAGCGACGGTCTCGTACGTGCCCAGGCCGGCCATATCGTGGCGGTGCACCAGATCCGCTTCGCCGTCCGGGAACAGCCGGAGCGCGTAGCAGCACGTCTTCTTCTCGGGCATCCCTTCGATGATGATGGCAGCGATGCCCATCTTGCCCAGCGCGTGCGCCGCCGTGCCGCCGGAGTTCGACTCCTTCAGGCCGCCGGTCAGCGGGCTCTTCGCGCCGATGGAGAGCCGACCGCCATTGGGCGCGGTGGTCCCGCCCAGCAGACCCGGAGCGATGACGAGCTTGTTGTCCGGGCCGAGAGGGTCGGCGTCTGCCGGCACCTCGGTGAAGACGAGCGCGTCGGTGAGCGCCCGGCCTCCGTAGTTCGCCCATTTCTCGGGCAGTGGTTCTTTGGTGATGGATAGATCCGACATGTTGACGCGGAGGATCGTTCTCACAGGCCACCTCCATGCTTGTTGGGCAGCACCCTGCCGGGGGAGCCGCGCTTGCGGACATCTGACTCATTGGATATACCCGTCGCGCTCGAATGAATCGCCCTGCAGAGCAGGTCCGCTTCATTCTGGCTCTCTTGCGGCACGTCATCTAGATGTGTTAAACACATAGATGACTTGTGAAGGAGGTTGGTCAATGCCCGGACAGGGACGTAGGCGCTGCTGTGAGGCTTCAGACGGCACGCGTCGTCAGCTGGGCCGCGGTCGCGGTGCACTGCTCGAGCCGGCCGTGCTTGCCTCACTGGCGGACTCGGAGGCCCACGGCTACGACGTCCGCAAGAGCATCGAAGAGATGACCGGGGGCGAGGTGGTCGCCGATCCTGGAGGACTCTACCGCCTGCTTCGCAGGCTGGAGGAGGACGGATTCGTGGCCTCCACATGGGTGGAGGGGGAGTCCGGCCCGCAGCGTCGCGAGTACACACTCACGGATGCAGGCCACGAACTCCTTGAGCACTGGCTCGACCATCTTCGCGAGCGCGAGCGTACGTTGTCGCTGCTGGTGACGGCCGTCGAGCGTGCGGTAGCCAAGGAATAGACGGGACGATCCGACGATCGTGTCGAAGAAGGAGGTCTTCATCATGCCAGGAATGGATGGAACAGGCCCGCAGGGTCAGGGACCGATGACGGGTGGCGGCAGAGGCCAGTGTGTGACCAGCCCGCCGAATACAGGAGTCGGTCGGGGTATCGGACGTGGACTCGGCCGCGCAGGCCGCGGGCTCGGTCGGGGGATGGGCCGCGGGCTTGGGCTGGGAAGAAGGGGACGTTCATGAAGGTTGCAGTATCCGCTCAGGGACCTTCCAGAGACGACAAGGTAGACGAGCGTTTCGGCCGTGCCCGTTTCTTCATAGTCGCGGACACCGGGTCTGCAGAGTTCGAGGCCATCGATAACTCCAAGAACCGCAACGCCATGCAGGCTGCCGGGATCGCCTCGGCAGAGATCATGAGCGAGCGTGGCGTCGAAGCGGTGCTCACGGGTCATCTCGGCCCCAAGGCGTTTCCCGCACTCGGTGTGGCCGGCATCAAGGGCTACAGTGCCGTAGGTATGACCGTGGCAGAGGCGCTTGAAGCGTTTGCGGCTGGCACTCTAGTCGAACTGACCGAAGCAGGAGAAGCGCACGTCCACTAGCGTGTGCCGTTGAGAGGAACAAGTATGACCGACACGACCCGCATGACACTTGCCGTACCCTCCACCGGTGCAGGTGGTATGGAAGTAGAACGCTCCGGCCACTTCGGCCATTGCGACTGCTTCACCCTTGTTGAGATCGAAAACGGCGCGGTAACCACCGTGCGCGTGATCGACAACCCGCCTCACGTAGACGGAGGGTGTCTCCAGCCGGTGCAGCTCCTTGCGTCGCATGGCGTCACCGCGCTCGTGGTGGCAGGGATCGGTGCGCGTCCGCTGGCAGGGTTCAACGACGCGGGCATAGCTGTCTACTTCGATAATCAGCTCCCGATCGTAAGCGATGCCGTAGCTGCTCTGGTGGCCGGGCAAATGGAGATCATCGATCCGTCCGCTGTATGCGGCGGGGGGAACCACTAGTCGTGTCGGATCCAAACAAGACCTTCACGGTTGCCGTAGCCTCCGGCAAGGGCGGCACCGGGAAGACGCTCGTCGCGGCCAACCTCGCGGTAGCGCTCGCCCGGGGTGGCCGCGACGTCGTGCTCGTAGACTGCGATGTCGAGGCACCGAACGACCATCTGTTCTTCCAGGTGGAGGCACAGCCGCGCGCTGTGATGGTGCCGCTGGCCCAGGTGGATGAGGATGAGTGCACCGCGTGCGGCGCATGCCGCGATGCATGCGCCTACGGCGCGATCCGTATCCTGGGCGGCAGAACGCTTGTGTTCCCGGAGTTGTGTCACGGATGCGGCGCCTGTACGCTTGCGTGCCCCATCTCCGCCATGGGCGAGACGAGCCGTCGGGTGGGCGAGGTGTCATCAGGGCGTGCGGTCGGCGTCGCGGATTTTGGTGAGCTCACGCTGGTGAGCGGTTCGCTGGATGTGGGCGACGTCAAGGCGCCCGATGTCATCCGTGCGGCGCGTTCTGCGGCCGGCACTCACGAGATCGCGGTGCTCGATGCCCCTCCAGGCGTCTCTTGCGCCGCAGTGGCGTCGGTCAACGACGCGGACCTGTTGCTGCTCGTGACAGAGCCAACGCCTTTCGGACTACACGACCTTGAGCTGGCTGTTCGTCTCGGCCAGGAGCTGGGCGTTCCTTCCGCCGTCATCCTCAACCGGGCCGGTAGCGGCACGGTGGACATCGAAGCGTGGTGCGCCGGTGAAGGTGTGCCGGTTCTGGCGCGGATCCCGTTCATGCGGGAGATCGCCGAGTGCTATGCGGACGCCCGTCTTGTCGCTGATGAAGTGGCAGAGTGCGCCCAGGCGATCGAAGCCGTGGCCGATTTCGTCACCCGTGGAGGTGCTGTCGCATGAAGACCGTAGTCATCGCATCCGGGAAGGGCGGCACCGGCAAGACCACGCTGGCGGCCGCGTTCGCCCACCTTGCGGTCGCTGATCAGCGCGAGGTCGTTGTGGCCGACTGTGACGTTGAGGCGGCCAATCTTCCCATCGCGTTGGGTGCGTCCGGTGTGACCTGCGTGGCGTTCGGCGGTGCGAGCGAGGCTGTGATCGACCCGTCGATCTGCACTGTGTGTGGCGCTTGCGCCAATGTCTGCCGTTTTGGTGCGATAGGACCGTCGGTGTCAGGCAACAGCGTGGTCTACCGTGTCGATCCATGGGCGTGCGAGGGCTGCGGCGCATGCACGCTCGTGTGCCCGACGGACGCCGCTACGATGAGGCCGAAACAGGCGGGTGAGGCCTGCTCGGGGAGCACGAAGATAGGTCCCATCGTCTATGGGAACCTGCGTCCCGGCGAAGACCTTTCCGGCAAGCTCGTCACCGAGGTGCGGGAGCGCGCGAAGGACCTGGCCGAGGAAACAGACGATACGCTGCTCATCATCGATGGCCCTCCGGGCATCGGCTGTCCGGTCATCGCGGCTATCACCAACACCGACCACCTTGTCGGAGTGACCGAGCCCACGGCGTCCGGTCTGCACGATCTGGATCGTCTCGTGCGACTTGCCCGCAAGCTCGACGTTCCCGTCTCGGCGGTGCTCAACAAAGCCGATCTGTCGGCGGGCGGCGCTGAGCGTCTGCGCACGTACTGCCAGTCGCAAGACATCCCGCTTCTGGGCGAGGTGCCGTTTGACGCCGAGCTGGCTTCGCTTCTTGGCGGGATGGCCGAGGGACGAGGATTCCCGCTGCGCGGCGAGGGCGATGACAGCCCCGGCATTGCGGCGGTGCGCAACATCTGGGAACAGGCGCAGGCGGTTATCGGCGGGTAACGGGCGCGCCCCGGACACGAGCGTACCGTGCTCACCTGGTGCTATACTCGGAAATCCATCCGAGGAGGACTGCCTGGACCCGGGGACGGGCCGGGACGGTCGGGAAGGAGCCCATGATGAGCGCAACCGCTCCACAGGGCGCGGGCAAGCCTGTGACCACCCTGAAGCTTGCCCAGATGAAAGCCGCAGGGGAACCCATCGTCATGATCACCGCGTACGACGCACCGTCTGCGCGCGTGGTGGATGCCGCCGGAGTGGATGTCGTGCTGGTAGGCGACTCGCTGGGCATGGTCATGCTCGGCCACACGTCTACGCTGCCGGTCACGATGGATGACATGATCCACCATACCGCCGCGGTCTCTCGCGGCATCAGCCGTGCGCTCATCGTGGCCGACATGCCGTTCATGAGCTACCAGATCACACACGAAGAGGCGCTGCGCAACGCCGGACGATTCCTCGCCGAGGCGGGAGCCAACGCCGTCAAGATAGAGGGCGGTGCCGAGGTCGCACCGCTCGTGGAGCGTCTCGTGGCGGCCGGCATCCCCGTGATGGGGCATGTGGGTCTTACGCCGCAGTCGGTCAACGTCTTCGGAGGCTACCGGGTGCAGGGTCGCGACGCCGCTTCAGCGCTGCGGCTCATCGATGACTGTCTCGCTCTTGAAGCGGCGGGCGCGTTCGCCATCGTGCTGGAGCTCGTTCCCGCCGAGGTCGCGGCGATGGCCAGCGAGGAGCTCTTGATCCCCACCATCGGCATAGGCGCCGGGGCGGGATGCGATGGGCAGGTGCAGGTCTTCCACGATCTTCTCGGCATAGGGGATTTCACTCCGCGGCACGCGAAGCGCTATGCGGAGATCGGAGCCGCCATGACCGAAGCCGTGGGCAGCTACGCCGCCGACGTACGTGGCGGCACGTTCCCGGGCGAGGATCAGCTCACGCATGCCGATGAGGAAGTCGTTGCCGAGCTTGAGCGCGAACTGCCTTCGACTCCGGGGGTGGATGAGTAGCGTGGAGCGGCTGTCATCCAAAGCAGAGATCCGTGGAGCCGTTCTTGCGGCGAAGCGTGAGGGCAAGACCGTCGCGTTGGTGCCCACGATGGGCGCCTTGCATGAGGGTCATCTCTCACTCGTCAAAGCCGCCTGCGCGCGTGCCGAGTACGTGGTGGTCTCCATCTTCGTGAACCCCACGCAATTCGGTCCCGGCGAGGACTTCGAAGCCTACCCGCGCGACCTCGAACACGATCTTGCCATGCTTTCCGCCGAGGGAGCCGATCTTGTCTTCACCCCGGCCACCACAGCGATGTATGCCAGTGATGCCGCCGTGACGGTGGATCCCGGCCCTCTCGGCGCTTTGTGGGAAGGCGTTGTGCGGCCCACGCACTTCGCCGGCGTCTGCACGGTGGTCACCAAGCTGTTCTCCATAGTCGGTCCGGACCTCGCGTTCTTCGGCGAGAAGGACTACCAGCAGCTGCAGATCATCACGCGCATGGTTCGTGACCTGGACCTCCCCGTGAAGGTCGTTGGCTGTCCCATAGTGCGTGAACGCGACGGGCTGGCGATGTCCAGCCGCAACGCATACCTGAGCGCCGATCAGCGTGTCGCTGCCACCGTCCTCAGCCGTGCACTGGATGCCGCCGGAGCGCTGGCGACAGACGGTGGGCATGATGCACACGCTATGACCGCTGCCATGCGCGCCGTCATCGAGGCGGAGCCTTTGGCTGCACTGGATTACGCCGCGGTCGTGGATCCGGTCACGCTGGTCGAGCTCGACACGATCGAGGCGCCGGCCAGGGCGATCATCGCTGTCCGCGTGGGAGACACGCGTCTCATAGACAACATGGCCATCACCCCAGGAGCGGAGCGATAGTGATCGATATCTACGCCATACACGCCGAGATCGCCTCCCTTGCAAAGCAGCGGGACGCGGTCATCCTTGCGCACAACTATCAGCGCGCCGAGGTGCAGGACACGGCGAAGCACGTGGGCGATTCGCTCGGTCTCTCGCGCATAGCCGCCAATACCGAGGCGTCGGTCATCGTCTTTGCGGGAGTGCACTTCATGGCAGAGACCGCCAAGATCCTCTCGCCAGGGAAGACCGTGCTTCTGCCGGAGTCCGGTGCGGGCTGTCCGATGGCGGACATGATCACTGCCGAGCAGGCGGTCGCGTTCAAAGCGGCGCATCCCGGAGTCCCGCTGGTGACGTATGTGAACTCCTCGGCGGCCGTCAAGGCGGTCACCGACATCTGTTGCACCTCGGCCAATGCCGTCGAGGTGGTCCGTTCGCTGGGAGTGCCCAGGGTGCTCTTTGCGCCGGACCGCAATCTGGGAGCATGGGTGGCCTCGCAACTGCCGGATGTGGAGGTCATCGCCTGGGACGGCTTCTGCCCCGTGCACGAGGCGGTCTCGCCTGAGATGGTCGTGGAGATGATGGATCTGCATCCACTTGCCGAGATACTCACGCATCCCGAGTGCCGTCCCGAGGTGAACGCTCTGGCTGATGCGGTGCTCTCCACCAGCGGGATGCTGGACCATGTCGCCTCCTCTGCCGCCGACGAGTTCGTGGTGGTGACAGAAGGCGGGTTGCTGCACGGGCTTGCAAAGGCCGCTCCCGGCAAGCGCTTCTACGGTGTGGAGCCCAAGATGGTATGTCGCGATATGAAGCTGACCACGCTCGAGAAGGTGCGTGATGCGCTCCGCGACATGACCGGAGAGGTCACGGTTCCCGAGGACGTGCGAGTCGCCGCACTCGCCTCCGTGGAGCGGATGGTCTCCGTTGGCTGAAGCGGGCATCAAGCGGCTGCCGGCGGCCCTCGGACGGCGTTACCTGCTGGAGTTCGACACCGATGAGCTGGTGTCCAAGCGATACGACGTGCTCGTGGTGGGCTCCGGCATAGCCGGGCTGACCGCTGCGCTCATGGCGTCCCGTCTCGGCAAGGTGGCGCTCATCACCAAAGGCGAGGTCAAAGAGACCAACACGTGGTACGCGCAGGGTGGTATCGCCGGCGCTGTCGGCGAGGCGGATTCGGTGGAGCTTCATCTTGCTGACACCCTCGTGGTGGGGCAGGGCCTGTGCGACACAGAGGTGGTCCGTGCGGTGGTTGCCGAGGCGGGCGATGCGCTGCGCGACCTTGTGGCGATGGGGGTCCGCTTCGACCGCGGTGAGGACGGCCGTGTCGCGCTTGCGCGCGAAGGGGGACACAGCCTCCCGCGCGTGCTGCACTCGGGCGACGCTACCGGAGCCGAGGTCCAGAACACGCTTTCCGGCGCTGTGCGCGCCTCGACTTCTATCGATGTGATCGAGAACGCCTTCCTCATCGACCTGCTTACCGCTGGCGACAGCTGCGTGGGAGCGCTCATACACGATCCCGTCACGCGAAGGCCGCAGGCGTACTGGGCCGAGGCCACCGTGCTTGCCACGGGAGGGTGCGGCCAGGTGTTCCGGGTGACCACCAATCCGCTTGTGGCCACCGGCGATGGCGTTGCCGCTGCCTGGCGTGCCGGCGTACAGATCTCGGATCTTGAGTTCGTGCAGTTCCACCCCACCGCTTTGGACAGCGCGGCCAGCCCGAAGTTCCTCATCACAGAGGCGCTTCGTGGAGAGGGCGCGTATCTGCTGGACTGCAACGAAGACCGCTTCATGCTGGGCGTGCACCCGCTTGCCGAACTTGCGCCCCGTGACGTGGTGAGCCGGGAGATAGAGAAGGTGATGGCTCGCTGCAAGCGGCCCAACGTCTGGCTCGATGCGCGTCACCTGGGCGGGGAGTATCTGGAAAAGCGCTTCCCCACCATCTGGGGCGCATGCAAAGACGCCGGTTTCGACCTGTCCAAAGACCTCATCCCCGTAGCGCCTGCCGCACACTACATGATCGGTGGCATCCGCATCGACATCGATGGCAGGACCTCGATGTCGGGGCTGTACGCATCGGGCGAGGCCACCGCTTCCGGACTACACGGAGCCAACCGGCTCGCCAGCAACTCGTTGCTTGAAGGACTTGTGTTCTCTCGGCGGATCATGCGGGCGCTTGAACGCTCCGAGGCACCGCAGCTGCCTGCGCGCATCGTCTCCGGACCCGCGCCCACCACCGCGCTGTTCTCCAGCTCCATGGGACGGGCCACGCTCCAGGACACGATGAGCACCTTCGTGGGGATGACGCGTACCGCAGGGAGCTTGAACGAGGCCGTCTCGGTCCTGGACGCTCTGGTGGGCGTGCTGGACGTGAGCATGCGTAGGCCCGAGGAGCTGGAGTTCCAAAACATGGTCACGGTGGCCACGCTCATCCCGTATGCGGCCATGCTGCGGGCCGAGAGTCGCGGGACGCACTTCCGCGGCGACTTCCCCGAACGTGACGATGCGAACTGGTCGGTGCACAGCGTGTGGAAGCGAGGCGCCTCCCCGCAGCTCGTACCGCTTGCCGAAGAAGACACGTCGGCACCGGGGGAGGCGTGATGTACTCGCTGCCCCGGTGCGATGAGCTTATCGCCTCGGCGCTCGCCGAGGACCTCGGCGTGCCCGCTCAGCGCGTTCTGCGGCCGGGCGATGCGTCCGTGCTCGACCGCGACGTCACGGCCGCATCCGTCGTGCCGGTCACTGCGCGCTTCGATGGTCGCATCACCGCGCGTCAAGCGTGCGTCATCTGCGGGCTACCGGTCGCCGCGCAGGTCTTCGAGATGCTGGCCCGGGCCGCGGGAATGGACGACGAGCTCGAGTTCTTCCCGCTGGTGGCCGAGGGCGCGTCTGTGGATGCCGGCACCGCCGTGGCCGAGATCAGCGGCCCCGCGCGCGCGGTGCTTGCCGCCGAGAGGACCGCGCTCGACTTGGTGATGCTCCTCTCGGGCATCGCGACCGAGGCGTCGAAGTGGCAGGCCGAGGCAGGCGAGGCGATGGCGGTCACCGACACCCGAAAGACGCTTCCGGGTCTGCGCGAGCTTTCCAAGTACGCGGTGGCCGTGGGCGGCGCGCACAATCACCGCACCGGGCTGTGGGATATGGTGCTCATCAAAGACAACCACATCGCACACGCCGGCGGTATCACCGCGGCCGTGCAGGCCGCGCGGACCGCGCATCCGGACCTGTCCATCGAGGTGGAGGCTGACACGCTCGCGCAGGCGGTGGAAGCCGCCTCTGCCGGTGCTGACATGGTGCTGCTGGACAACATGGATGACGCAGCCACCGCCGAGGCGGTCATAGCCGTGCGCGCCGCATGTCCCGCGGGGCGCGACTGCCTCACGGAGGCTTCAGGCGGGATCACGTTCGATCGGCTGGCAGGACTGCGTGCCTCGGGTGTCGATCGCGTGTCGTCCAGTGCGCTTACGCTTGCCGCCCCCATCGATTTCGGGTTGGATGAACTTACCTGATACTGCCGGCGTGGTACGCTCGGCAGGAGGGATTGTAGGCTGCACCGTCCGCTATCCACTGACCCGAGGAAACCTGTGACCCCGGACATCGAGGCCATCCGTATCGCGTATCTTGCTTGGGTCCGTCGGTCGACGGTTCCCGGAGCGGCGCTCGTGCTGCTGATAGCGGCCGAGCAGATCGCTGTGGGTGCGGGCTTTTGGGGCGCTCCCGGCGGCGGCGAATCGTTGCGCTACCTGTTCTGGGCGGCCGCGGTCGCAGGCGCGTTCCTGGGCAGGGGTCTCAAGCAGCGAGGCACGCACGGCGAAGGCGCCAAGACCATTGCTGCTGCCGTCTCGCTGTCATGGACGCTCGTCTTGCTGGCGGTCCTGCCGGCCGTGGTGGGCTTCGTCCTGTCTCTCATGACTCGCAGCGTTCTGGACTTCTTCACGATGCTTCTGGTGTCACTGGGCGCATATGTGGTGCTGTTCCCGCGCTACAAAGACTGGCTGCTGTGGCTTTCTCCGCCGGCTGCCGGGACGGAAGATGGGGACGATGCGGACACGGCGGATGACGCGGACACCCCGGACACGGCGGATACCGCGGACATCCCGGACACCCCGGACACCCTGGACACTGTGGATGACACACGCGTCGCAAACGGTGCGGGTGATGCCCGGTGACCCCGCAGACCGGCTTCGCGCCGCTTGACTGGTTCCTCGCTGCTCTGGACGGCTGGGGCTACCTGATAGTCGCCGGATTCACCATCTTCGAGAACCTGTTCATCATCGGTTCTGCCACGCCCGGCGAGACGGTGGTCATGGCCGCAGGCTTCCTCTCAGGACAGGGCACGCTGAACATGTGGTTCGTGGCTGCGTCCTCTGTCGTCGGCACGGTGATCGGCAGCAACTTGAGCTACCTCTTCGGGCGCAGAGGTGGCCGAGAAGCCCTCTTCCGTTGGGGTACGCGCTTCTTCGACGAGGACGACATAAAGGCTGCCGAGGAGTACTTCGAGCAGCACGGCTCCAAGACGGTCCTGGTCTCACGCTTCGCCGCCGGTTTCAAGAACTGGGTTCCCGCGCTTGCAGGTGTGACGCGCATGAACCTTGCGGTGTTCGAGCTCTGGACGCTGGCCGGAGCCCTTTTGTACACCACGCTGATGGTGACGCTTGGCAGGATCTTCGCCGACAACTTCGACAAAGCGCTGCGGGTCGCCCGGAATCTGAGTTGGGTCGGTCTGGGGCTGCTGCTGGTGATGGTCGCCTTCCTCGTCTGGGGGCGGCGTCGTTTCATTCAGCGTCGTATCGACCGTCTGGCTGCCAAGGCCGAGGCGGATGATCTGGCAGAGGATGTCGGCGATGACAGCCCCGCGTAGAGCGGCGATCGTCCGCGCGATGGTTGCCGCGCAGGGGCGACCCGTTTCCGGCGAGTCGCTCGCTGACGAACTCGGCATCAGTCGCGTAGCCGTGGGCAAGCATATGAACGCCTTGCGGGAGCTGGGCTTCGAGATCGAGTCCGTGCATCGAGCCGGTCACCGGCTTGTCGCGTTGCCGCCCGTCACGATCCCCGAGACGGTGTCTCCCTTCGTCACCGATGCGTTCTGGCAGCGCTTCGAGGGCGGCCCGACCACGGCTTCCACCAGCGATGATGCGAAGCGTCTGGCACGGACGGGTGCTGCCGAGGGCACGGTCGTCGTTGCCGCACGCCAGCAGGGCGGCCGCGGGCGCCTGGGGCGCACCTGGGAGTCTCCAGAAGGCGGCGCGTACTTCTCGGCGGTAGTCAGGCCTCAGATCGCCCCCGCACAGATCGCTCCGCTCGCGTTGGTGGTCGCGCTCGGTGTGGCATCGGGGCTGGAGGCGCTTGGAGTCAGCACGATGCTCAAATGGCCCAACGACGTGCTGTTCGAGGGACGCAAACTCGCCGGGATCTTATTGGAGATGTCGGCAGAAGCCGATAGAGTGGAGTGGGTCGTGGCGGGGGTGGGCATCAACGTCCGTCGGCCCGAAGGCGGTGTGGACGGCTTTGCGTACGTGACCGACGTCCTGCCCGCTGTGGAGCCGGCGCGAGTCGCCGCCGCAGCGTTGGACGGGGTCGCTGCGATGTATCGGCGATTCATCAGCGGGGGCTTTGGGAGCCTCGTCGGCGAGTACGCCGGACGCGACGGTCTGCGGGGCAGCGAGGTCGTTGTCCGAGACGGGACCGGTGCTGTAGTGGCAGCCGGTGTAGCGGGAGGCGTGGACGACTCCGGCAGGCTGCTGGTGGGGGACACGCGGGTGTTCGGCGGAGAAGTGACGCTCAAAGACCCGGAAGGCGGGGAGCGATGAGGCTTGAAGCCAGGAACGTGGGTGCGGTGCTGGACGATGCTGTCGCCATGTATCGCTCCAACTTCAAGTCGCTGTTCAGGGTCTCGTTGTTCTCGATCTTCCCGGTGGCGCTGGCAAGCGGCGTTGCGGGTGACTTCTACTTTCGGGGCATCCTGGAGCAGACCGTCGGCATGGCTCAGCCCGCGTTCACCGGGGGCATCGCTATCTCATATCTGGTGCTGCTTGCGTCCAGCATGGTGATGACGTTCGTGCGCTACTATCACGACTGCGCCGTCCTCACGGCCGCGCCCAGGCTGCT
>JBFHJN010000016.1:0-40080 GCA_041595875.1 Coriobacteriia bacterium | reverse complement strand
CTCGAGCTTGCGGCCTTCGCCGCTATCGAGGAGCGCGTATTCGTTCTGCATCAGTTGTGAGCGGGGTGTGTCATCTTGCTCCTATCGTCCCGACGCTCGTTCTCTCAAGCTCCGGCTACCCATCATTGTAGAGGATGACACCGGGTCACGAGTCGCCATCCGGACTGCGGGGCCAGGACGCGGGCATCAAGATCAAGGTCACCGACGACGCCATACGCTACCGTACCTCCAGGCTCGATCGTTCTACTACATTCGATGTCTGATATCCGCGAACAGACGTAGGCATCGAGCTGCGAGACAGGAGGGAATCCGGCAACGCATGTGCCAACTCTGACAAGCCATCTACCAGCGGTTTTGTGTCATACTGGTATGCGAGCACCAACGCTTTGGTGAGTCGGTGCGACAAAATTGTCACGAGGATACCCGTTCGACCGCACCCGGCAGCGCTGCCATTCGGGTACTTACTCATGAGGCTTGCGAAAGGAGCCCACATGCAGCAGGCGCCTTCGTCCACATGCGCCACGCCCGGAGTCGGTCGCAGGATAGTGATTGCCGGTGGCGGATACGCCGGGACCACACTGGCCGTGAATCTCGGCAGGAAGCTGAAGGGCGTTCCTGACGTCGAGATCATGCTGATCGAACCCAACCCGTGCCAGCAGGCGCTCTCTGAGCTCGACCTGGTCGCCGTGGGTCCCGCTCGCTCGGAGTTCTGCGAGCTGTGGCATCCCACCGTGTTCAAAGACCTCCCCGTCACGGTCTGCTACAACCGTCTGGATGCCGTGCACTCTGACGAGCATGTCGTGACGGTGGGCCCGCGCGGTGAGGCCACCGACAAGGTCCCCTACTGGCGACTGGCTATCGCCACCGGTGCGATCGCCTTCGTGCCTCCCGTCCCGGGGCTCAAGGAGCACGCCGTCACGATGTGGTCGGTGGCCGATGCGCAGGAGCTCCAGCGCCGTGGCGAGGCGCAGTTCCGCGCCGCGGTCAAACTCAAAGAACCTGCCGAGAGGATCCGTGCGCTCTCCTTCACCGTCATCGGCGGTGGAGCCACCGGAGTCGAGATCGTCGGCACGCTGGCACAGCTGCTGCCCAAGCGGATGCGCGCATTCGGGCTGGATCCTGCCGATCTTCGAGTAAGGCTCATAGAAGGGCGTCCCGACATCTTGTTCGACCTGCCCAAGAGCCTCCGCGAGCGCGCCAAAAAGCGCCTCGCCAGACTGGGTGTGGAGCTGTTCACCGGGTCTATGGTCTCGCAAGTCGAGGAGAACGGCGTGCACCTTCAGGACGGCTCGGTGATCGACTCGGCGGTCCTTGTCTTCTGCGGCGGCGCCAAGGCCGATCCCGATGCGGTGAGCTGGGGCCTTGAGGCGGATCCCGGCGGCAGGCTCGTCACGTCAGAGACCTGCAAGTCACCCGCGCATGACGATATCTACATCGTTGGCGACGTCGCGGCCTTCCGCGACCCGGCGACCAACAAGACCATCCCCATGCTGGCGCAGTTCGCCATCAGAGAGGCCGAGCACACCGCCGAGAACATCGTCCGAGAAGTACACGGACAGGCGCCCACGCCGTTTCAGCCCAACATGCACGGCGAGTTCGTCAGCGTCGGGCCCAGCTGGGGCGTTGGCTGGATGTTCGGAATGAACTTGTCAGGACTGCCGGCTATCATCATGAAGCGGCTCACGTATGTGCTCTATTGGTGGCAGGTGGGCGGCGTTTCACTGGCAAGCAAGCGCCTGCGCGAGATGCTCAGCATGCACCGGTAGGACGAGGGAGGACACGTTATGGCGGGCACCACAGTACCGCACGCGGAGTTCGGCATCTGCGGAGGCAGCGGCACACTCTCATTCGCGTTCCCTGCCGGATTGGCAGACGAACGTGTGACGGTACTTGCCGAAGACCTCGTCTTCGACACGCCGTTCGGCCGCTCTCCTGCGTTCACGCACTTCAGCGTGGACGGGCCGCTCGGCACACGGCATGCCCTCGCCGTGAAGATGCACGGCTGGCGGCGGAATGTGAAGCGCGGCGACGCCTCGCTGCAGGTGTTCTGGGTGTTTCACGAGGCCGGCGTCCGTAAGGTGGTGGCCGACGGTGGCGTGGGATCGCTCAACCATCTGCTCGATCCGCGCGACGTGGTCGTCCCCAATGACTTCATCGACCTCACCGTCAAGCAAGACATCTATGTCCGAGGAGACCATCTGCTCATCATGCGACAGCCTGTCTGCCCGGATCTGTCGCGTCACCTGTACCTCTCGGCGAGCCCCGCCTTCCCAAGGGTGTACCGGCGAGGCACGTACCTGGTCACAGACGGCCCACGTTTTGAGACGCCTGCCGAAGTGGACTACATGAAGCGCCTTGGCGGAGACGTCATCGGCCAGTCCTTCGCACCCGAGGTCTTCTTGTCGCGCGATATCGGCGCCTGCTACGCAGGCATATACATCGTCGTCAACTACGGCGAGGGTGTTGTGAAGGAGTGGGAACACGCCGAGATGAAGTCGATCTTCTTCGATGAGTCCGAGACCATCGCGCGATGTGTGCTCGACACGGTTGCCGAGGCGGACCTGCAGGCTGCATGCGGATGCATGGACTTGCGCAAGCCAAGCCTGCTGGGACTTCCAGAGGAGCCGCGTTGATCATCGCGGGCGACTGGGCGGTCACCCCCGGCGCCAAGACCCTGGAACATGGCGCTGTCTTTATCAGCGGCAACCGGATACACGACGTGGACACCAAAGACGCCCTGGTGGCGCGACATCCCGGAGCGGTGCTGCGGGATCATCCGGGGTGCGTCATCATGCCCGGTCTGGTGAACGCCCACACCCACCTCGCTCTCACGGCACTGCATGGCGTGGTGCCCCCGGACAAGGACCTTCCATCGTGGATCGACCGCATCACCCGCGTCATCCTGTCTCTCAACGGGGACGACTTCGCCGCGTCAGCGGCGGAGGGCGCAGCGCAGTGCCTTCTTAGCGGCACCACGGTCGCAGGCGACATCGTGTACGGTCCCGAGTCCACCGCTGCGGCCGGAGACACCGGCCTCGGGGGCGTGTACTTCTGGGAAGTGCTAGGCATCGATGCGTCGCGCCTTCCTGAGACACTTGAGAAGCTCGAGTTTCCCGGAACACCCGTGGAGGAGTGCCCGCCACGCACGCGGTGCGGGCTATCGCCGCACACACCGTACACGTCCGGCCCTGAACTCCTTAGGGCGATGAAGCGCACCGCGGACGGACTGGGTATCCCCTTCTGCATCCATGCAGCGGAGTCATCAGCAGAGCTGCAACTGCTCAAAGCGGGCACCGGCCCCTTCGTGAGCAAAGCCGAACGCCTTGCGCACGGTTTCCAGCCCCCGCGCATGGGGGCGATCCGCTACGTCGACAGCCTCGGGGTGCTGGACAACTCGATAGTCGTCCACTGCGTGCACCTGCAGGCCGGAGAGGCGCACCTTCTTGCCCAGAAGTCCCAAGGAGTGGTGCTGTGCCCCCGTTCCAATGCACTTCTCGGCAACGGAAGGCCACCCGTGCGCATGCTCCTCGACGCAGGGGTGCGCATCGCGCTTGGAACGGACTCGGCAGCATCCAATACCGACCTCGACCTGTTCGCCGAGGCGCGGGCGCTCAAAGAGATCGAGCCCGGCCTGACCGCATCGCAGCTCATCCTGATGATGACCGAGACCGGCGCCGATGTCCTCGGCCTGGGCGACCGATTCGGACGACTCAAGATCGGCTACAACGCCGACGTCATCGCGGTGAAGATCGGCGATACGGGTCATCCCTTGGAAGCCCTCGTGTCCTCAGGCGCTGCCCATAACATCAAAGCCGTTGTGTCCGGAGGGGCGGCGCGCATGTTAGGCGGCATGCCGACCTTCTCCACTATCTCCATCAGACAAGCAGCTGCCCGGGTCACCGAGAAGGCGAACCGGGCAGCCGTCAGATGATCCGTTAGGGCTAGACTTCGCCCAGATACGTCTTGCGGACCTGCTCGTTGTGCAGCAGCTCCTTACCGCCACCCTCAAGCGCGATCGAACCGGTCTCCAACACGTAGCCTCTGTCGGCGACCTGCAGGGCCATGGCCGCATTCTGCTCCACGAGCAGGATGGTCATGCCCTCCTTGTTGATGCGAACGATGGTATCGAAGATGACGTCCACGATGACCGGCGCAAGACCCATGGAGGGCTCGTCCAGCATCAGGAGCTTCGGACGCGCCATGAGGCCACGACCGGTGGCAAGCATCTGCTGCTCGCCGCCGGAAAGCGTGCCGCCCTTCTGCAGGCGACGCTCCTTCAGGCGCGGGAACAGGTCGTATACCATCGCGATGTCGTCTTTGATCTCATCATCCTTGCGCAGGAAAGCGCCCATCTCGAGGTTCTCTTCAACGCTCATCCGCGGGAAGATGTGGCGACCCTCGGGGACCTGGATGATGCCCTTGCCGGTCACGACATGGGCCTCCAGCCCGGTGACATCCTCGCCCTCAAACGTGATCGAGCCTGTCTGGGGGGTGAGCTGACCCGAGATGGTCTTCAGGGTCGTCGACTTACCGGCACCGTTCGCGCCGATGAGGGTGACGATCTCACCCTGCTCGACATTGACGGTGATGCCTTTCAGAGCCTCTATCTGGCCGTAGAACGTATGAAGGTTCTCTACCTTGAGCATGTGTCCTCCCTTCCTAGTTCTCAGCCAGCAACGCATCGGCACCTGAGCCGAGATACGCTTCGATGACCTTGGGATCACGCTGGATCTCAGCCGGAAGTCCCTCGGCGATCTTCTCGCCGAAGTCCAAGACGAAGATGCGGTCGGCGATGTCCATGACGACCTTCATGTCGTGCTCGATGAGCAGGACCGTCACGCCGCTATCGCGTACCCGGGACACGAGCTTGGTCAACGACGCGCTCTCCTGAGGGTTCATGCCTGCGGCCGGCTCGTCGAGCAAAAGGAGCTTAGGCTCGCTGGCCAACGCACGGGCGATCTCAAGGCGACGCTGGTCACCGTATGGGAGGTTCTTGGCAAGCTCGTTGGCCTTCTTCTCCATGCCGACGAATTTCAGCCACTTTCGCGCCTCGTCCACCGTATGCTGCTCTTCACGCTTGAAGCCAGGTGTCCTCAGCACAGCACGGAACGGGCCCGCATTAGTGCGCGTGTGCCGCCCGACCATCACATTCTCAAGTGTGGTCATGTTCTGGAACAACCGGATGTTCTGGAACGTACGGGCGATCCCCATCTCGCAGATGCGATGCGGCTTGCGGCCGCCAAGCGACTGGCCACGGAACGTGAGCGTGCCCATGGTCGGCTTGTAGATGCCCGTCATCAAGTTGAAGAACGTCGTCTTGCCGGCGCCGTTGGGGCCGATCAATGCAACGACTTCGCCTTCGTCTATATGGAAGTCGATATTGTTCAGGGCCTTAAGGCCACCGAACATCATAGTCACGCTCTGTGCTTCAACCAATCGTGCCATTTTAAGGCCCGACCTTCCTCTCTCGACCTACAGGCCATGGGGGGTGTCGTGCTTGTGCTCGGCCTCCCAGAGACTCTCATTCTCTTCTTCGATAATCGCTTCAGCCTCGGTGAGCTCACGGGCACGCCGTTTAGACGGCAGGATGCCCTGCGGTCTCAACGCCATCATGACAACCATCAAGCCACCGAAGATCAAGAACCGGTAGTCGCCGATCGCAGACGCCTGCTCGGCTGTGAGAACGCCGGACAGCAGAGGCGACTGAGCCAGGTACCGGATGATCTCCGGAAGGCCGGCGATGATGACTGCGCCAAGCGCCGCTCCCGGAATCGAACCCATACCGCCAAGAACGACCATACACACGACCAGGACCGACTCCATGAAGTTGAAAGACTCAGGGCTGATGAATCCCACCCAGTACGCATATGTGATACCGGCCACGCCGCCCCACATCGCGCCCAGGGAGAACGCCCACAGTTTCGTCTGCATGATGTTGACGCCTGTGGCGGCTGCTGCAACTTCGTCCTCACGCATAGCAACCCATGCGCGACCAAGCCGCGAGTTGTCAAGGCGACGAATGACGAACACCGCCAACAGCACAAGGGCGACGATCACGAAGTACCAGAAGAGGTCTTTGGAGAACGTGAAGTTCGCCGAAGAGAGATTCAGATACACCCACTTCTGCCCGGCTGCGGGAACGATGATCTCCCCGACTCGCGGTAGACCCGCCGAGCCGTTAGTGAGACCACCGATGTTGTTGGTCAACGCGATACGGACGATCTCACCAAAACCAAGGGTGACGATCGCCAGGTAGTCTCCACGCAGCCGCAGTACCGGCGTTCCAAGCGCGATACCGGTAAGAGCACCCGCAAGCGCCGCCGGTATGAGCAAGAACCAGTAGGAGAAGCCCGCAAGAGCGCTCCCCGGTCCGCCAGTGATGCCCTGGAAGACGTACCCGAGCAACACGCCGACGTACGCGCCCATTCCGTAGAAGGCGATGTAGCCCAGGTCCAACAGACCGGCATAGCCGACGACGATGTTCAGACCCAAAGAGAGCATGATGTAGATGCCCACGAGCGCGAAGATGTGCACCATGAATGCGTTGCCCACCGACTGGAAGTACACTGGGAGCCCGATCGCTACAAGGGCCAGCACAACGTAGAGCGCGATCTTCTTGGGCGAGAGCTTGCCGCTATCGATCGATGTCATTACGTCCATCTTGCTGCCGCCCATAGCTACACCTTCTCCACGACGGACTCGCCGAGCAAACCGCCCGGACGGAAAATCAGTACCAAAATGAGGATCAGAAACGCGATGACGTCCTTGTAGCCAGAGCTCAAGAAGCCTGCCGCGATCGCCTCGATAAAGCCAAGGATGAATCCACCCAACATGGCACCCCGCAGGTTGCCGATACCGCCGATGACGGCTGCGGTGAACGACTTGATGCCGGGTATGAAGCCCATGTTGTACTTGATGTTGCCGTAGTACATACCGCTGAACATACCGGCCGCACCGCCAAGGGCGGGACCGATGAAGAACGTCAGCGCGATGACCGAGTTGATATTGACGCCCATAAGACCAGCCGCGTCACGGTCCTGCGAGGTTGCCCGCATCGCCTTACCGATCTTGGTCTTCGAGATGAAGGTATCCAGACCGATCAGAAGCAAGATGGTAGAAACGACGATGAGTATCTGGAGTGTGCTCACATTCGCTCCGGCGATCCGGTAGTTCTTCACGGGGAAGAGCACCGGGAACGGTATCGAGCGTGAGGAAATCCAGAGCAGCGCCGCATTCTGCAAGAACAGGGACACGCCGATGGCTGAGATCAGCGGTGCCAGACGGGGCGCATGTCGCAACGGTCTATATGCGAACCGTTCTGTGAGCATGCCCAGGATACCCGTGCAGATCATTGCGAGAAGAAACACTATCACGTACAGCAAGATGAATCCGAGTGTACTGCTTGTGAAGAACGCTACCTTGCTGAGGATGTTCAAAAAGAGGAGTCCAAAGTAGGCACCCGCCATGAACATCTCGCTGTGGGCGAAGTTGATCATGAGCAAGATACCGTAAACAAGTGTGTAACCAAGTGCGATCAGTGCATACATGCCGCCCAGTGTCACGCCGTTGACGATCTGCTGAGGGACAGTGCTCAGGTCGATTGACACAGCCGCTCCATCCAAAGTCGTGCGGGGTTGCGCGAGCTCAGTCCATTGTGGCTCTCCTGGTCGGCGCGAGCACGGGCGGGTAACCCGGATAGGGTCGCCCGCCCGAACTCACTGACCAGGCCCGCTAGAGAACAGGCCTTACTGCTCGTAAGGAACGAACGCGCCGTCCTTGACCACGTAGGCGGTGATGGCCTTGTTGGTGGTGTCACCCTTCTCATCAAAGGAGACGTCACCGGTCACGCCGGCGTAGTTGATTGCTGCAACGGCCTCGATGATGGCCTGCTTGCCAGCAGGAGTGGCGACCTGGTCGGCACCCATGTCGGCAGCAACCTGCTTGATTGCCTCAACGATGACCATGGCCGCATCGTATGCGTACGTGTCGTACGCCTCGATGGTCTGTCCGGGGAACGTGGCCTCAAAGGCTGCCTTGAAGTCGACACCCTTGGGCTGCAGGTCGAGAGGCAGACCAACAGAGGTCGCAAGATCGCCCTCGGCGTTAGCCGCACCGGCGATATCCACGAACTGCTGCGTGTAGAGACCGTCGCCACCCATCGTGGGAACGTCGAGTCCGGCTTCCTTGGCCTGCTTGCTGATGAGCGCAGCCTCGGTGTACATGCCGCCGACATAGATCATGTCGGGATCAAGGGCCTGGATCTTGGTCACGAGCGCCTTGAAGTCCTGGTCCTTGAGCTGGATCTTCTCGGTAGCGACTACCTCGCCGCCACGGGCAGCGAACTGCTTGGCGAACTCGGCCGCAAGGCCCTCACCATAAGGAGTCGAGTCGTCGATGACGGCGACCTTGGTGGCGCCGAGCATGTCGATCGCGAAGTCACCGGCGAAGGAGCCCTGCACGGTGTCGATGGTGCAAACGCGGAAGACGTTGGCGAAGCCCTGCTCGGTGAGCGCGGGGTTCGTCGACGCAGGCGACACCTGGACGATGCCAGCCTCGTTGTAGACCGCAGACGTGGGAATGGAAACGCCTGAGTTCAGGTGGGCAACGACACCGACGACTGCGGAGTCAGAGACCATCTGGTTTGCCGCGGTGACGCCAGTCTTGGGGTCAGCCGCATCGTCAACGAAGAAGCCGCTGATCTTGATGCCGAGTTCAGCAAGTTCCGGATCGTTGTTAGCCTCGTCGATCGCGAGAGTCGCACCATTCTTGATACCGAGTCCAAGAGCGGCAACGTCGCCGGTGAACGGTGAGCTGACACCGATCTTGATCTCGACCATCTCCGAACCGGCGTCTCCGTCGGCAGTGTTCGCGCTGGTACCGCCACAACCCGTGACCACCATGGTCAGGGATGCGAGAACGGCGACCAGAGCGAAGAACTTCTTGCTCTTACCTATGGTCATGCCTTTCCTCCGTTTCTGCACACGTTCTTGCTTGTCGCGAGTCATCGGAATCTGGAAGTGACACGCGCTCCGCCTGAGATTGTGGGAGTGTATCAGATTCTTGGAATATTCAACAGAGGAACAGGCTTCCTAAGGGTCGCCCCTCTGACGAGCGGTCAGATGATTCATTTCATGCATGTTTCCATACTGCTTCGCCTGCAGCTCACAGGCGTGGGGCCTGAATTTGCCTGAGCGAGACTACCGCCTGTCCGAAGCAACGATTCAGACCCTACACAGCGTCCGCGACCCTGTGCTACCCTCGGTGCATGGTAAGGGGGTTGACGTGAGAGAACCGGCATTCTCCGCGGTACGAAGCAACTCTATAGTGGGCGCTACAGATACGACTGTTGCACAGTCGTTTACATCTGTGGCGCTTTTCGCGTTTCTCCCCTTGACCCCCCCATGCCCCTCGTTCGAAGACGACGGGGGCTACCTACTGTCCAGCCGCTGGTAATCGCACACCGAAGGCCGGGAGGGAATCCCCGCCCAGGTCAGCGATTCAGCGACACGTAGTGTGTGGATTGGAGGGTTGCGCAAAGCGCACAGAACGCAGGTACAGACTGGTACGTGCACTGACCAATCGTATGTTTCCTGTGAATGGAGGTAAGGGTGAACCTTTCCAGGCGTAGCTTCTTCAAGCTCACCGGCGCGACCTTCGCTGCCGGAGCCCTGGCCGAGGTATTTGGCCCTGCCAACGCTCTCGCGGCTGATGCCGTTCCGGAGCTCCGCATCAAGGGCGCCACTGAATCACCGACGATCTGCTGCTACTGTTCTGTTGGTTGCGGCGGGATCTGCTCGGTCATCGATGGCGAACTCGTCAACCTTGAAGGCGATCCGGACCACCCCATCAACCGTGGTGCGTTGTGCTCGAAGGGCTCGGCCCAGTTCAACATCCGCAACGTGTACAACCCCGAGACGGGCGACCTAGAACCGAACCCGTATCGACTGACCAATGTCCAGTATCGTGCCGCCGGATCTTCCGAGTGGGAGACGAAGGACTGGGATTGGGCGATCGAGGAGATCGCAAAGCGCGTGAAGGCCACGCGTGACGCCAACTATGAGGCCACTGACGCTGACGGAGTCACCGTCAACCGCTGCGAAGCCATCGGCAACCTTGGCGGCGCAGGTCTCGACGGCGAAGAGTGCTATGCGGTGCAGAAGTTCGCTCGCGCGCTCGGCGTGACGTTCATCGAGCACCAGGCCCGTATATGACACAGCGCCACTGTCCAAGGTTTGGGCAACACATTCGGGCGCGGTGCCATGACGAACCACTGGATCGACCTGAAGAACTCCGACGTTCTGATGGCGATCGGTGTCAACAACGCTGAGAACCACCCCATCTCGATGAAGTGGGTCACCGAGGCCAAGCTGGCCGGTGCGAAGTTCGTAGTCGTAGACCCACGCTTCACCCGTAGCGCGGCCGTCGCCGATCTTTATGCGCCGCTACGTTCCGGAACCGACATTGCTTTCTATGGTGGTCTGTTCAACTACATCATGGAGAACAATCTGCAGCATGATGAGTACGTCAAGGCGTATACAACGGCCTCCTGGCTTGTGACCCCGGACTACGCTTTCTCCGACGGCCTCTTCAGTGGCTACGACACAGCCACCGCCAAGTACGCCGCAGACAAGGCGACCTGGGCATACCAGATCGAGTCCGAAGAGCAGTGGGATACCACCGAGACTGGCAAGATGGCATGGGTGAACGGAGCTGGCACGCCGGCTTTCACGACACCTACCATCAAGAACGCCAAGAAGGACCTCACGCTTCAAGACCCGAACTGCGTCTGGCAGCTCATGAAGGCGCACTACTCGCGCTACACCCCGGAGCTTGTCTCCAGCATCACGGGTACGCCGCTTGAGCGTCTTCTCGAGGTCTATGAGCTGTACGCCTCTACCGGAGAGCCCGGTAAGGCCGGCTCCATCCTCTACGCTATGGGCCAGACCCAGCACACCTACGGCTCGCAGAACGTCCGCGCTATGGCAATGACCCAGCTGCTCCTTGGCAACATGGGTGTTGCAGGCGGTGGCGTCAACGCCCTCCGTGGTGAGTCCAACGTCCAGGGTTCGACCGACATGGCGATGCTGTTCCACATCATCCCCGGCTACATGTCGTCACCGACCAGCGTCAAGCATCCTAAGCTCGCTGACTACCTGTCGGCGGAGACACCTGCGGGCAGCTACTGGACCAACAAGCCGAAGTTCCTGATCAGCCTCCTCAAGGAGCTGTACGGAGACTACGCCACGGTCGACAACGACTACGCATACGACATGCTTCCCAAGTACGACGGTTCGAACCACAGCCATATCGCCATGTTCGAGAAGATGTACAACGGCGAGATGGAAGGACTGTTCTGCTGGGGCCAGAACCCCGCGCAGGCCGGCCCGAACTGCGGCATGGAGCGCAAGGCTCTTGAGAAGCTGAAGTGGCTAGTCGCAATCGACCTCTGGGAGACGGAAACCTCGATCTTCTGGAGCGAGAAAGCCAACGCGACTCCTGCGGATATCCAGACCGAGGTCTTCTTGCTTCCGGCAGCATGCCACTATGAGAAGCAGGGCGAGATCGCGAACTCCGGTCGCTGGATCCAGTGGCGCTACAAGGCAGTCGAGCCTCGCCAGGACCAGAAGGACGACCTGGAGATCTGCACAGAGCTTGTCCTCAAGCTCAAAGAGCTCTACGCGGCCGAGGGTGGCGCAAATCCCGAGCAGATCACAGAGCTCACCTGGGACTACCTCGACGATGCCGGCCACGCCGATATCACCAAGGTAGCTCGCGCGCTCAACGGTTACACGGTCGCCGACAACAGCCTCGTGAAGAACTTCACCCTGCTTGCTGCCGACGGCTCCACCGCGTGTGGTAACTGGATCTACTCCGGCTACTGGAACAACAACGATTCCAACGAGCCGGCAGACCAGCCCACTGGTGCTCGCAACGACGTCGATGAGCCCGGCGAAGGACTCACTGAGCCCATCGGCTCGTACCTCGGATGGTCGTTCGCATGGCCGGTCAACCGCCGCGTCATCTACAACCGCGCATCTGCGGACCCGAGCGGCAAGCCTTGGAACGAGAACAAGATACTTGTGAAGTGGGACGGGACGAAGTGGCTACGCAACGACGTTCCGGACTTCGGCTTCCAGGTCGTAGACGCAGACGGAGTGGCAACACCGACTCCGCCGAACTCAACGGCATTCATCATGGTGCCCGAAGGCGCAGGACGCTTCTTCACCCCGGGCATGGCAGACGGTCCGTTCCCGGAGCACTACGAGCCCTTTGAGGCCCCGGTGGAGAACCAGATGTCCAGCACGCAGATCAACCCCGCCATCACGATCTACCCGACGGCGGCAGAGACCCGCGGTACAGCAGACGAGTTCCCGATCGTCATGACGACATTCCGTCTCACCGAGCACTGGCAGTCGGGCGTTCTCACCCGCAACCTGCCCTGGCTCGTCCAGACGATGCCGAAGATGTTCGTTGAGCTCTCACGCGAGCTGGCCGAGGAGAAGAGCATCGTTTCCGGTGACAACGTGGTGATCGAGAACAAGCGAGGCGCCATCACGGCCTACGCGATGGTGACGGACCGCGTCAAGCCGTTCACGATCGGCGGAAAGACGGTTCACCAGATCGGCACCCCGTGGCACTGGGGCTATGCAGGCGTCTGCTCCATCGGTGGTTCCGCGAACGAGCTCTCCCCCAACGTTGGCGACGCCAACACGATGATTCCGGAAAGCAAGGCGTTCCTTGTCAACATCCGGAAGCAGGAGGTGTGACATGGCTGAGACAGCGATTCTTTACGACGCCTCCAAGTGCACCGCCTGCAAAGGCTGCCAGATAGCCTGTAAGCAGTGGAACCAGCTTCCTGCGCCGCTCACGGCTGAGGAATATGAGTTCACGAAGAGCTATCAGGGCCCGCTCGATCTCGACCCGGACACATGGCTGCTCATGACCTTCTCCGAGGTCTCCATGGACATCGGCGTTGAGTGGAACTTCATGCGCCACGCATGCTTCCACTGCACCGATGCTGCGTGTGAGATGGCTTGCCCGGTGGGCGCCATCACTCACAAGGAGACCGGAGCGGTTGTCATCGACCAGGACAAGTGCATCGGTTGTCAGTACTGCGTGAACAACTGCCCGTTCTCGATTCCCCGGGCGAAGGTCATCGGTGGAACCGACTACGCCAAGTCGTTCAAGTGCTGGCAGTGCTTCGACCGCACATCTGCGGACAAGGACCCCGCCTGTGTCACCGCATGCCCCACCGATGCCCTTGAGTACGGCGATCGAGCCGAGATGGTGGCAAAGGCAAAGGCGCGCGTGGACACTCTCAAGGAGCAAGGCTTCGACAAGGCCGAGATCTACGGCGAGAACGAAGTCGGCGGTATGCACACGATCATCGTGGCGCACCGCGGTCTTGAGGCTCACGGTCTGATCCGTGATCCGAAGGTCCCGGTCGCAACGAACTTGCTCGATCTCGCGAAGCCGCTCAGCGCAGTCGGCGTCGGTGTTGTCGTTGGTGCCCTCGGATTCTCCTTCGCGATGGGCTCCAAGTACAAGCGCGGCGAGCACTCGTACGATGAGAAGACTGACACCTGGACGATTGGGGAGGTGGAGTAATGAGATACATTCAGCGCCAGAGCGCGTTTGCACGCGGTCTTCACTGGATTCACACGATTGCATGTATGTCACTGTTCGTGACAGGACTCATGCTCTTCATCCCGGCCGTAGCATCGGCCGTCGGGCTGGGCGCCATGCAGGGTGCACGTACGGTCCACCGTGTGATGGCCGTCATCTTCATCGCCGCACCGCTGCTGGCGGTAGTCGTGAACCCGAAGGGCTTCAAGCACTTCTTGAAGAACATGTTCTACAAGTGGGACGCTGGGGACAAAGAGTTCATGGCGAAGTTCTTCCCCTACCTGTTCACCGGTGCGAAGCAGCACATGCCTGAGCAGAAGGAACTCAAGTCCGGCCAGGCGTTGTCCGACTGGATGCTGTTCGCGTTCGCGATCGCCATCTCCATCTCCGGTGTCTTCCTGTGGCTCTCCGCCTCTGGCGTTGCCATCAACGGAACGCTGACACTGTGGATGCTCGTGGCGCACGACGTGGCCTTCGTCCTGCTGGGCCTCATGATGTTCGTTCACATCTACCTGGGTGCCGGCGTGTTCCAGCCCTACCGTGGTTCTGTTCGCCTCATGTTCGGCGACGGTAAGGTCTCTGAGTCCGATGCTCTGTACCACTGGGGCACCTGGGCCAAAGAGGAGCTCGCAAAGGGTGACAAGGTCTCGGTAGAGTAAGCACTCTCCACCGTTCACCCTGATCAAAGAAGGGGCCGGATCCATCAGGATCCGGCCCCTTTCGCATACCCTAGCTCACGTCTTACTGCTCCGTGCCGCCCTCGGTAGGTATCTCTTCCTTGGGACCGGTGGCTTCACCCGTCACATCGTCTATGCCGCGATCGATGAACTTCTTCATGTTCTCTTCACTAGCCGCACCTGAGATCTTGTCCAGAGTCTCACCGTCGGCATCAAGCAGGAAGAACGTCGGCGTGATGAACACACCGAACTCCTCAGCCTGAGCTCGCCCTTCATCAGTGGAGACATCGATGATCTGGAAGCTCTCTATCTTCGGCTCGTATTCTGCACGCAGATCCTCAACGATGGGCTCCATCGCCTGACAGAACGGGCACTCAGGGTCATAGAACTGCATGAAGGTAAGCGGTGCCTTCTCGGCAGTAGAGCTGTCACAGCCTGCAAGCACTACCATACTCGCGAACAACGCCACAACAAGCACCAGGCTCAAAGCTCTTCTCATGGTTCCTCCTCCAAGACGATGTGCCCTTCCGGGGCACTATCGACATGCTCCGACTGCTACTCCGCGTAAAGCTTCTCAACAGCATCCATCATGGCGTCGATATCCCGCGGCTCGTTGAGGCCCGAATGCTGCGTGTAGACGACCTTGCCTTCCTTGTCGATCAGGTAACTCCAGCGGTTGGCCAGTATCTGCCGCTCGTTGAATGCCCTGTAGTCGGGAGTAGTCGTGCGCTCCCAGTCACTCAGCAGGTCGAATGGGACCTCAAGCTGCCTTCGGAACTCAGCATGACTGGCCCACCCGTCAAGGCTGATGCCAAAGACCTCGGTATCACGATCTTGGAAGAACTGGTAGTTGTCACGGTACCCGGACAGCTCGCCCTCTCAAACAGGCGTGAAGTCCGCCGGATAGAAGACCAGCACGACGTTCTTCGTCCCTGCGTAGTCTTTCAGAGCCACCGTGACCTGATCTTGACTCTGCATACGGAAATCAGGCGCGGTGTCACCGATCTCAAGACCCTCCTGGGGCGGGAGCTCTGAATCCTCTCCAACGCCCTCCGTGCTACACCCCCCTAGCGCTAGCGACAATCCCACCGCTACCAGGAGCAAGACGAACGTCGTGCTGTGTCTTCGCCGCATACCCTTCACCCCGCCTGTCGAGTCGCCGGCCCCGTCATCGAGACTGCTTACTATTGTACCCATGGAAGGTTTTGACCGAACACCGGAACACGCGGGCGCGCTGGTACCTCAGGGGGCATTGCGGTACCCTGTGAGTGGGTAAGAATCACAAACCGGCAACCCAAATGGAGGCACTGTGACTCCTTCACCGCGCTCGAAATCCATCCAGCGTTACAGCGAGACCCGACCTGACATCGCACCGACGCTCGCCTTCTTCGAGAAGCTCTGGAATCTCCAGGACTCCTTCGCACAAGAGGCACTCGACTGGACGCCCCCCGAGAACGACAAGATCGAAGAGGCCCTGGCGGCAGGACGCATAATCTTCGCCATGTCCGCACCGTCCATCCCTGCTGCTCCGCTGCGCAGTGCGTTGCGTGCGGTAGCGGATCTGCTCGCCGAGGAGGGCGGTCTTCCCCTGGAACAGTCCGACGCCCTCAAAGCGGCTGACTTCGAGTCCGCTGTCACGGACGAGATGGCCCAAGATGTCCTCAAGGGAATCGACTCGTTCGTATCCTTGATGTATGCACGGCTCTCCAAAGAGGCCGGTGCGGCCCCGCTGTCCACGTACTCGTTCATTGTGACCACCGCCATCACTCCGTTCATAGCCGCAGGTGCGACCAAGGCGCTCAAGCCCTTGAAGGAGTTCGACTGGACCCGGTGGAGCTCCGGTCTGTGCCCCGTGTGCGGCACTCCTGCGTCATTCGGTCGGGTTCTTGACAAAGGGAACCTACAGGGCGGCGTTCGCATGCTCTCCTGCCCCCTGTGCCGTGCAGAGTGGATCTTCGCTCGACTGCGCTGTGCCAGATGCGGGGAACGCACACCCGAGAATCTTGAGTACCTGTTCGACCAGGAAGACCCCGGCCATCGCATCCACACATGCAAGACGTGCAACGGCTATATCAAAGTGTCGTTCGAGAAAGAACTCGACTTCGCATTGGATCCGATGGTCGAAGAGGTTGTCATGCTGGCCCTGGACGCTGTGGCGGCCGAGCGCGGTCTGTCTCCTCTCGGAGATGACGAGGAACAAAGCGCCAATTAGGGTACACACTTCCTTCAGTGCCTCCTTACGATTAATGTCGAGTTATCGGATCACTCGGGGAGTGTGATGCAATGGACGCATGGTTCTGGGTGTGGGTCGGCCTTGCAGCGGTTCTCATCGTGGGCGAGATGTTCACGGCTGGCTTCTTCCTGCTACCGTTCGGGATAGGCGCTGCTGCTGCGGCAGCTGTGGACTACCTTGGCCTGAGCCTGGGCTGGCAGTGGGCGGCGTTTCTCGCCGTCTCTATTGCGCTGCTGTTCGGATTGCGGGGCTTCGCCGACCGCGTGACTCACGAGCCGCCGCAGAAGGTGAATGTCGACCGCCTGGTAGGCAAGATCGGCACCGTCACCGAAGGCATCGAGCCGGGAGATGGCGCAGGCCGGATACGCATCGAGCGTGAAGAATGGCGTGCGGACTCCCCTGCCACAGAGCTCATTCCCGTAGGCACGCGTGTGATCATCGATCGCATCGAGGGCACCCACCTGGTTGTGACGCCCGTAGAAGCTACAGATACGAAGGGGGACTGACATGGATTCTGGAGCGGCGTTTGCCGTCGTGTTCGGCGCCGTGGTGCTGTTCGTGGTGTTCTTCTACGCCATGGCCGGCATCCGTATCGTCCGACCGTATGAAAAGGGTCTCGTCGAACGTCTCGGCAAGTATCAGCGCACCGTCGATTCCGGACTGACCATCATCATCCCGGTCATCGACAAGATGACGAAGGTGGACATGCGCGAGAACGTCGTCGACGTGCCCCCGCAAGAAGTCATCACCAAAGACAACGTCGTGGTCACCGTGGACGCGGTCGTCTACTACGAGGCGACCGACCCGGTGAAGCTGGTCTACAACGTGGCCAACTTCTACATCGCCGCCACCAAGCTGGCGCAGACCAACCTGCGTAACGTCATCGGCGAGATGCAGCTTGATGAGTCGCTCACCTCGCGCGAGCAGATCAACTCCGCACTGCGCCAGATCCTTGACGACGCCACCGACAAATGGGGCGTCCGCGTGGTTCGCGTGGAGCTGCAGCGTATCGAGCCGCCGATGGACGTCACCGAGGCCATGCACCGCCAGATGAAGGCCGAGCGTACCCGCCGTGCCCTGATCCTTGAAGCCGACGGTGACAAGCAGGCCGCGATCACGCGCGCCGAGGGTTCGAAAGGCGCGGCCATTCTCGAAGCCGAAGGTAAGGCCCAGGCCATCAAGGACGTGGCCGAAGCCGAGAAGTTCCAGAAGATCGCGTTGGCAGAGGGTGAGGCACTCGCTATCAAGTCAGTGTTCAGCGCAGTGCACGAAGGCAACCCCACCAACGACCTCATCGCCATCCGTTACCTCGAGGCCCTCAAGGCCATCGCGGACGGACCCGCGAACAAGGTGTTCCTCCCCATGGAGGTAAGCGGGATCATGGGCAGCATCGGTGGTATCGCAGAGCTGTTCAAAGAGAAGACCGCCGAGTAACACGAGTCTGTTCCCGGAGTGTGCCAAGGGCGCCCAGTGGGCGCCCTTGTTCGTCATCGCCCTATGGCAACCGCTTGCCTCAACCAGCGGCAGACTCTACGGCAGCTGCGCGGTGGGATGGCAGTTGAGGCACAGATCATCGGCCGTCTCAACGAGCATGTACGCATTCTCGGTCTCGTGAGGGAAGTTCTGGAACAGCGGGTTGTCAGCAGTGGATGTCGCCCACGTTGACCCGTTCCAATACACGCCATCAGCAGCGGCAATCGATGCCGTGGCAGCATCCCCTTGCGTGCCGCCGGATACCAGCTCCCCTACCGAACGCGTGTCTTCGTGGCATTGCTGGCATATGGGGGCGTGTCCCGCCTGCTGCGTCGTCCGGGGATACGGCATCAAGTAGCCACGATTGCCTGGACCACCAGAAGCGGACTCATGGCCACCGCCGGCAAAGGAAACGCCACCCAGACCGCCCATGACCGTTGCCGAGGTTGCAGTATCCGCCGCTAAGACCGCGACATTGCCGTAGACCCATGTCGTAGTGGAGCTCTCAACCGGATGATTGTGAATCACCCCGTCAGAAGACCTTCCGGCATGACAGGTCAAACACCAATCGGAGCCGTAGGACGTGACCGCCGTGGAGGCTCCTGTTGGTTGCTGCTTCAACAGTTTCGTAGATACCGGCGAGTTGCTGGCGGCATTGCGAACGCGCCGCCGGTCTCCCATGAACGCCGAGACGACGTTCGCACCATGGGGGCTGTGACAGTCCGTGCACGTCAGGGTCCCGCTTGGACCGCTGAATTCCACGCTGACAGCACCTCCCGATCCCGCGTCCCCACCGGGAATGACTGACGTCTGATCGTAGGCGTGCCCCGAGCCGGCCGCGGTACCCGTGCGAGCCTCGATCGTTCCATACACTCCCCAGCCGCCAGTCCCATCATGACACGAGAAGCATGTCGCCGAGATGGTTGCCGCCGGAAGCAACAGTATGCTGTCCGAGGGGGCTTCGTGAACCGAATGACACGCCGCACACTTGCGAGTGGTGGTGCTGTAACCGGCGTGGGGACCGGACTCCTTGTCCCAGGAGAAGCCGTCGCCTGACTCTCCATGGCAGCTCGCACAGTCACCCCCGGCCGCAGGATAGCGCTGTATCGTCAACACTCCATCCACCCATATCCAGGGATGGCAATACATGCAGGAGGTTCCCGTAAGGGTGCTCGGCTCGATGTAGGCCAGAGCAGGGGTGGCAACGAGGAAATAGCCCGCTGTGATGAACAGCAGGAACGCGACAAGCCCTGGTCTTCCGCCTGGTCTCGGGTGCCAACGATGATTGCGGGTCTGGGAAGGCGCGTCTGAACGTTGCTTAAACATCCACGTATTCTACCCAGAACCCAGGGTGTCTGAACAGTAGCTGGTGGCACTTCCTACGGAAGTTGGCTCACAGGATGGCAGTTGAGGCACAAGTCATCGGCTGTCTCCACCAACATCAGGTTATTCTCGGTCTCGTGGGGGAAGTTCTGGAATCGGGGGTTGTCGCTGGCGGTAACCCCGTCCGCGCTATCCACTGTGATGACACCGTCCGCTGCGTCTGCGGTAGATCCGTCACCCACGAGAGTGCCTACGCTGCGCGAGTCCTCATGGCACTGCTGGCAGATGGGTGCATGACCTGTCTGAAGCTCGGTCCTGGGGTAGGGCATCAGATAGCCACGGTTCTCGCTGGCGTAAGGCGGATTAGGCTGATGCATGAACGAAGGCAAACCCGTCTTGACGATTCCGCCGAGCCCGGACAGCACTGTCGTTCCCGTTGTGGTATCGGTCGACAGGACAGGGAGATTGCCGTAGTCGTACGGAGTCCCAGCGGTGAAGCTGGAGCCAGTCGACTCAACGGGATGATTGTGCAGCGGGTTCGAAGAAGCCCTACCAGCGTGACAGCTCAGGCACCAGTCCGATCCGTACCGGGTGGTCGTTGTGGTGGCTGACGTCGGCTGACGCTTCAGGAGCTTTGTGGAGAGGATGCTTGGCTGATTGGCCCTTAGGCGACGCCTGTCGCCGACGAACGGATCCACAACCGAAGCCCCATGGACACTGTGACAGTCCGTGCATATCAGGTAACCGCTTTGGCCGCCGAAGACGCGCGAGGCGTCATCCCCACCCGTATCGGGATCGCCGCCGGGCACCACGGACGTCACCGCATATGCATGTCCGCCGCCCTCAGTGGCCGGGTCGTCATCCAGCGGGTCGATTCCCGTACGATCCTCGATCGTTCCATATACGCCGAATCCGCCGGTCCCGTCGTGACAGGTGAAGCAGGTGCTCCAGGTGGTGGGGCCCGCCAACAGCATGACTCCGTCCTCGGCCGCATCGTGCACTGAGTGGCAGTTATCGCACTTGCCGGTAGTGGTGGTGTAGAAACCATGAGGCCCGGAATAGTGGTTGTCGGCGCCGTACCACTCGGCCACGTCGGGACTCAGGTCGTGGCAATCCTCACAGGTGGGCAGGTCATACACATCTTCGTAGTCATACTGGTCTGCAGTGCCATCACCATGGCAGGCACCGCAACCGGTGCCCGGCGCGAAGGGCTCATGGTATGCCATCGCTGCAACCGGAAAGGCCAGGACGAGGACGAACGCCATCCCGGCGACCATTCGAGCGACGATTGTTGCTTGTCTTTGCATGGCTCTCTTTGCGGGTCCTTGTAGGAAGACCGTCTTCTGTCTGGCGCAGATGACTAGATAATACTGGTTAAGCTCGCACAAGGGTAGTCTCTACGCGATTCTCACCAGCACTTCTCCGTTCGATACGGAGACCTCGTAGGTCCTCACATCCGCGTCGGGATGGTCGGTTGTCCCGTCTCGGAGGTCATAGCGCCAACCGTGCCAAGGGCACATCACGTAGTGGCCATCGAGGATCCCGTCGGACAGCGGGCCGAAGGCATGCCGGCATAGGTTGGAGAGCGCGAAGTACTCCTCGCCCACGCGAGCGAGGGCGATGTCTTGCTTGCCGATCTTCACATGCCGGACCTGACCGTCGGGGAGGTCTTCGACCCGGCAGACCGGGACGTCCACAGCCGCCCCCGGCTCCGGCTCCTCGATCACACCGAGAAGCTCACTCCCATCATCCACATCGGTCCTGATGAACAACCCGCACCAGCACTTGCGCATGGCCGCGAACTGCTCCAGGTAGAACGGGATGCATGGGCAGACGATCTTCGCGTCCTCTTTGGGGTCTCCCGTACTGATCCTGCACGGACAGAACACGTCACCTGTCTTCTCCAAGATCTCGAGCTCAGAGGTCAGCACCTCGTCAACGAACTCGCTCTCGGTGTTGAACTTATAGCCAAGAGTCGCCACGAACGGCGCCATATACTCCTTGAGATCCTCCGCGGTTGTCCCCTCGGGAAACCTGCGCCGGACGGGACGAGCGCCGTCGCCGCTCATAGACTCAACATCTCCCTGATCTTCTTTTTGTTGAAGCCCACGATCACCTCGTCATCGATCACCGCTACAGGAAACGAGGTCCCGCCGGAGAGCTCCTTCACCTCGGCGATCGCGTCCGTGCGCTCCTGCCCCTCGAGCAGATCGACCTCCAGAAGATCGAACTCGACGTCGTTGTCCTCAAGGTACTTGCGCGTCATCCTGCAGTACGGGCATGTGGAAAGTGCGAACAGCTTGACAGCCATGAAACGTCTCCTCTGCTCTCGCGGCGGACAGGTGATCGGTAACGAGCGGGCGCCGGCGGTCACTTCCTGTCAGGCTCCGACGGTCTTGTCCGGCGTGGTATCGCTGTGCTCGACCTCGATCTTGCGCCAGTGATAGACGTACAGCGGTCCGGCCACGATGAGAAGTGCCGCGCCGCCAACCAGACTCAAGATCGCCTGACGCTGAGACTGCTGGCGCTGCTGCTCGTTCTGACGATCGATCTGCTCCTGGGTCAGTTCTGAGGTGCCGCCCTTCTCGATGGGGATCTCATAGAAGTAACCGGGATCCGGATAGACGAGCTCGACCGTTGCACGAACGACGTTGACCACCGAGAAGATCACCATGATGAGCGTGATCAGGCATACGAGGTACAGATAGATGTTCCTGAGCGACCAGCGGTCCTTTGCCATCGAGCACTCCTTAGTAGACGGGACTACAGGTTTGATTATGCCCACCGAGCGCGTGCAGCTACAATGCGCTCATGACCCTATCCAAACATCCTGAAACCGGATGCGAGTTCCACATCGCGTTCCTCGGCTCCGGCTCACGCGGAAACTGCATCGCGGTCTGCTCGGCAGATGACGTCATCTTGGTGGACGCCGGGCTCTCGGCACGGGAGACACGCCGCCGGATGGCCGAGGCGGGCGTCGACGAGGCCAACGTGCGCGGCATCCTCCTCACCCATGAGCACTCGGATCACGTGGCCGGCGTGCGAGTGCTGGCGAAGTGCCTGGATGTGCCGGTTTTGGCCACGGCAGGCACTATCGAGGGATCGAGCCACCTGGCCGCCGTCAAGGTGATGGAGCGTATCCGCCCCGATGAGGACTTCACGATAGGCGGCTTGAGGATCCGGGCGTTTCGCACAAGTCACGACGCCGTGGAGCCGGTGGGCTACGCCTTTGAGGACGCGCGGGGCATGCGCTTCGGCCTGGCGAGCGACACGGGGCACGTGCCGGCCGCCGCTCTCGAAGTGCTTCAGAGCTGCTCGATGGTGGGGCTGGAATCGAACCACGATGTGAACATGGTCAGAACCGGCCCCTACCCCGCCTTCTTGAAGAACCGGATCCTCTCGGCCACCGGACATCTGTCGAACGACGATGCGGCCCTGGTCCTTGAACGACTCATCGAGAGCGGCGTGCGCAGCGTATGCGCGGTGCACCTCTCGGAGCAGAACAACCGGCCCCAGATCGTGCGCGAGACGCTGGAGGCGTGCGTGCATCGGCTGGGAGCCGACACGAGGATCATCGTCGCATCGCAGCACACCACGGTGACCTGCTCCGGATAGCCTCTGGCACGCGGTTTGCGCACGGTACCTCAGGCGCTCAAGGAGGCATCTGATGGTACGCGGCGTGGTGAGTCTGATTCTCATAGCGATGTTGACGTCCGTCGTCTTGCTCACGGCGCACTTCGGTATGCTCTTCCCGCCCATTCCTGTGGAATCGGCGCCGACACAAGCCATGGCGACGGAAGAGACTGAAGCTGCTGAAGCTGCTGCAGCTGCTGAAGATACTGCAGCGCCGGATATCGCAAGCGCCGAGGCCGCCACACCGGCTTCGCCGATGGGCCCGGACTACATCGCGCCGCCGCCCTACATCCCCGTCTCTTGACTGCCCTGACGGGGCGGTCGCCCTCCCGCTAGAACTCGATCCCGAGACGGGCGTTCACGCCCGCGTCGTAGTAGTGCTTGCGCGGGACCATCTCGGTGATGAGGTCTGCGACCTGCGCCAGACCCTCCGGCGCGCCCCTGCCCGTGAACACCACTTCCACATGCAGCGGGCGGGAACCCAGAGCTGCCAGCACGGGGTCGAGCTCCAACAGGTCGTAGGCGAGCGCTACGTTGATCTCGTCGAGCACGATGACATCGTACTCACCGCCGGTGATGGCCGCTCCGGCCACACCCCACGCCTCCGCGACCGAACGGTAGTCCTCCTCGGTGGGTCCCCCGCCGAGAAGCCCGGTCCACGCGCGCGCCGGACGCACGACCTCCACGCCGATGCGCTCGAGCATATCGAGCTCGCTGCTCCGGCGTCCCCCCTTGACGAACTGCAAGAAGAGCACGCGCAGCCCCGCGCCGGCGGCGCGGACACAGAGTCCCACACCAGCGGTGGTCTTGCCCTTGCCTTCGCCGGTATAGACCTGCACGCGGCCGACCCGTCCCTGAGTTGTCATGAGCTACTCCTCGCTACCATCGCGTAACAGACCCAGCGCCGCATCCAGCGCCTCTGCGTCGGTTCCTACCCGCACAGCGCCGCCATCCACGGCCTGCTCCCACAGAGAGGTCGCCCGACCGCCCGAGAAGTCCCTCTCGGCAGACATCTCTCCCATGAGGATGAGAGGTGCGCCGCTTTGGAGAGCCGCCCGAAGATTGCCGACGTTCGCGCGGCCGAACGGCGTGGGGGCGACGATGACGCAGCTGCAACCGGCGTATTGCTGACGGACGGCAAGCTCGGCTTCCGGGGCCATCTCTCCGAACGCAGGCAGGTCGATGTGGTCTGCACCCAACGTGACCGCCACCGCCTGATCGACGTCGCCACGGTTGAGCGCCCCAGCCGCAACGGAAACGCCGCGAAGCGCGAGGCTGCGCATCAGCACCGCGCCGGTCCCCGTGCCGCACACGACCCCGACCCTGCCGCGTGTCGGGCGCTCCACATCCGCACGACGCACCACCGGCGTGATCGCAAGCGTGCCAGTGACCGGGTCGGTGCGGACGACCGCCTTCACCCCGAATACCGACTCGATCACCGAGGCTTCCAGCGCGCGCTCGGGGGGCCGCGCAGGGATCATCTCGCCATCGGAGACCACAGCGATGCGGTCGCTGTAGCGCGCCGCGATGTCCAGGTCGTGGAACACGGCGAGAACCGCCATGCCGTCATCGGCCAGACGACGCACCAGGTCGAGCACCTGCAGGCGATGGTTCAGGTCCAGATGGCTGGTCGGCTCATCGAGCAGCAGCACCCGCGGGCGCTGCGCCAACGCTTGCGCGACCGTGAGACGCTGCAGATCGCCGCCGGATAGCGTGTCCACACGCTCATGCGCGAAGCGGGCGGTGTCGGTCAGCTCCATCACTTCTTCGACGATATCGTGGTCTTCGTCCGTCAGGTCTTGCAGCCTGCCCAGCCACGGATGCCGTCCCATCTGCACGAACGAGCGCCCGTCGAAGGCGAACGCGACCGGCAGCGTCTGCGGGACGACCCCCACCGAGCGGGCGCGCTCTTTGGCCGACATGCGCGCCACGGACTCCCCGTCCAGGGTGACGGAGCCCGAGAGAAGATCGGCAGCCCCTGTCACGGACCGCAGCAGCGTGGACTTGCCTGCACCGTTAGGCCCCACAAGACCCACGAAGTTTCCCGCGGCAACCTCAAGATCGACCCCGCGCACGATGGGCGCCCCGCCGTAGCCGACGATCGCAGCGGAGAACGCGAGGCGGGGTGCCTGCACGGGGTTCATCGGCGCTCCTTACGAACAAGGAGCCACAGGAAGAAAGGCCCGCCCAGGACAGCCGTGACGATCCCGACGGGTATCTCGACAGGGGCCAGGACCGTCCTGGCAGCAAGGTCGGCGAGCACCATCACGATGGCACCAGCAAGCGTGGAAGCGGGCAGCAAGAGCCGATGATCGGGGCCCAGGACCAGCCGCGCCATATGCGGCGTCATGAGGCCCACAAAGCCGATAAGCCCCGAGACCGACACGGCGGCGGCCACCACAAGGGATGCCGCAGCGAGCACGATGATCTTGAAGCGCTCCACGTTGACGCCCAGCTGACCCGCACGCTCGTCGCCAAGCAGCATGATGTCGAGTTCTCGCGCATAGAAGATGGGGACGACCGCACCGATGGTGAACATGACCGAGACGACCCACACGTTCTGCCATGAGGCGGATGTGAGCCCACCCATCATCCAGAAGACCACCGACTGCATGGAGTTGCGGAAGACCACCATCAGAAACGACGTGACCGCCGACAGCGTGTATGAGATGGCAACGCCCGCCAGCAGAAGCGACACTGTGTCCGCCCGGCCCGCGCGGGACGCCAGACGCACCACGAACGCGATGGTCAGAAGCGCTCCCAAAAACGCCCCCACTGGGACCCCGAAGGAGCGGCTTGCGAAGCTCGTGCCGGCAGCGACGAATGCGATGGTCGCACCCAGACCCGCGCCGGACGAGACACCGAGGATATAGGGGTCGGCAAGCGGATTCTTGAACAGCGCCTGGTAGAGCACGCCAGCAAGCGCCAGCGCGGAACCCACCAGTGCTGCCAGCAGCACGCGCGGCAGACGCAACTGCCAGATGACGGCGTCCGACTGCACGAGCTGCTCTCCGCGGATACCGCGTGCGATCGCCGAGATGGTATCGGCGGGACTCACGTTCACCGCGCCCAGACCGACGGCAAGCACCATCGCAACCAGCAGCAAGACCCCTAGGGTCGCGATTGCGAGGCGCCTGCGCGCCGATCCGGGAGCGGTGCTCACGCTAGTTTCCGAACGCTTCCGGGTGCAGCGCCTCGGCGATCTGGCGCACGCCCTGGATGACACGCGGACCGGGGCGGCTCACCAGATTGTCCTCGAGGACCGCCACACGACCGTTCTTGACGGCAGAAAGACCTTCGTAGCCGGGCCTGTTGGCAAGATCGGCAGGGTCGCTCATCGAGCCGAGGGTCGCAAGGTAGACCTCGGGGTCATCGGTGAGCAGCTGCTCCACGGAGTAGCCCACATAACCCTCCTGCACGACGACGTTCTCGCCACCGGCCTGCTCGATGAGATCGTTGAGCAGCGTTCCTGCACCCGCAGTGTAGAGCGGGTCTTGCGCGATCTCGATGAAGCAGCGCACGGGCGCGGCATCGATGGCCTCCTGGATAGCGGCCAGCTCGCGCTGCATCTCCGAGACGACCTCCTCGGCCTTGGCCGGCTCGCCGATGGCGTCGCCAACCGTGGCTATGGACACATAGAGAGCGTCCAGGTTCTGCGGGTCTACCGCGATGACCGTGGCACCCAGCGCCTCGATCTGCGAGATGATCTCGGCCTGCACGCCAGTGGTCACCAGCACGAGGTCGGGATCGAGAGCGGCTATCGCCTCAAGGTTGGGGCCGACGAAATCGCCCACCTTCTCAAGCGTGGCCACCTCGGGCGGGTAGTCATCGTAGGTGGTGACCCCGACCACACGGTCGAGAGCTCCCAGTCCGTACAGGATCTCCGTGTTTGCGGGAGCCAGCGACACTATGCGCTCCGGCTTTGCGTCGACCGTC
Organism: Coriobacteriia bacterium; assembly: GCA_041595875.1. Lineage (GTDB taxonomy): Bacteria > Actinomycetota > Coriobacteriia > Anaerosomatales > Anaerosomataceae > UBA2279. Next base: position 13,179 of record JBFHJN010000016.1, on the reverse strand, counting down.
ACTTCTCGGCCGGCGTCATCTGTCACCGTGACAGGGAACGCCGCGGTCTTGGGGGCCTCGGCCTCCTCGTCCTGTGCAGCACCGCCGCATCCGGTGAGCGCCGTCGCCAGCAACATGAGCGCCAGCAACGTCGCCGCGATGCGGCTTTTGGTTCCAACTCTAGCTTTCATTCCATTCCTCCTGCATCCGTCCATACATTCCCGACATTCCGCCGAACTCGGGCCGAAAACACGAAAAGACCCTCGCCGATGCGAGAGTCTTCAAGGTGTTCGGTCTGCCGGAACGCATGCACGTGGCAGCGACCGTGCCTCCACCTCGAAGGCCGCGTCGCAGATCCTGGGCAGGTCTCCTGACTTAGAGGCATGTGCGCCTCATCACAGTGGCGGGTCCGCGTCGGAATCTCACCGACTTCCCTATTCTCTCGACAGTGTCGAGCACCCAGGACCCGTGTTCGGTTGTAGAGCCATAGTACGCGCCGTTGCCGCGCTTGGGAAGGAACACCGACCAACATGACCGCGACTGAAACGGCTAGAATAGCGAGGTATGCAAAAACACCCGTGTCCCGAGGGGAGCTCGATGGACATCTTCCAGAAGTGCCTTGACTACACCGACGCTGACGATGCGAAAGCGTCTGGATACTATCCATACTTCCGAGTGATCGAGTCCGAATCAGACTCCAAAGTCCTCATGGACGGTCGCGAGCTCATCATGCTGGGCTCGAACAACTACCTGGGCCTGACCACCCACCCACACGTACGCAAAAGGGCGCACGACGCCTTGGAGAAGTTCGGCCCAAGCTGCACCGGCTCCCGCCTGCTCAACGGGAACTTCTCGATCCACGAGGAGCTGGAGCAGCGTCTTGCAGCGTTCGTGGGCAAAGAGGCGACCCTGGTCTTCTCCACGGGCTTCCAGACCAACCTGGGCACCATCTCGGCCATCGTCGGTCGTCACGACAACGTGGTCATCGACAAAGACGACCACGCAAGCATCTACGACGGCTGCAAGCTGTCTTACGGCAAGGTGTCCCGTTTCGAGCACAACAACCTGGCGAGCTTGCGCAAGACGCTGGCATCACTGGGGCCAAACGCTCACGGGGGCACCCTCGTGGTCGTGGACGGTGTGTTCAGCATGGAGGGAGACGTCGCTCCTCTGCCCGAGATGATCGAGATCTGCAAGGAGTTCGGCGCCCGGCTGATGGTGGATGACGCACATGCCAGCGGCGTGCTCGGCCCCAGGGGCGAGGGCACAGCGGCCCACTTCGGTGTCACCGACGATGTCGACCTCATCATGGGGACGTTCTCCAAGAGCTTCGCTTCGCTTGGCGGCTTCATCGCCGGCGATGCGAAAGTGATCGACTACATACGGCACAACTCGCGCCCGTTCATCTTCTCGGCAGCCATGTCTCCCGCCTCGGTGGGCGCATGCCTGGGCTCGCTCGATGTGATGGAGAGCGAACCGCAGCACCGCGAGCGTCTGTGGGAGATCACCACGCGCATGCAGAAGGGCTACCGTGATCTGGGCTTCGACCTGGGCACCAGCGAGACGCCTGTGATCCCCATCATCCTCGGAGATGAGATGCTCGTGTTCGCGTTTTGGAAGCGGCTGCTCGACGAGGGGATCTTCGTGAACCCCGTGCGTCCGCCTGCGGTCCCCGCGGGTCGGGCACTTCTGCGCACCAGCTACATGGCGTCGCACACCGATGAGCAGATGGACTACGTGCTGGAGACCTTCGCCAGGATCGGCAAGGAACTCGGAGTCGTAGGCTAGGGTCCGGGACTACTCGCCCGCGGGTTCAGGCCTGCGGGCGATGAGCACCGCGACGCACAGTGCGATGGCCAGCAGCGCTGCCACGATGCCAAGAAACGGCCCGATGAACGCCCAGTTGCCAGAGCTGAAGACCGGGCTGTCCGGGTGGAAGAGGTTGGGCAACAGCAGCACGAGCGCCCAGAGTCCGCCAGCAAGCGTCGCGTCCAGCACAGCGGTGAGCTTTGGCGCGTCGAACACGAGCTGGAGCGCCAGGACGACAGCCGCGGCGGCCAGAAGCCCGAAGGTCATCATGAGGCGGGGCTCATCCCACAGGATGCCGCCCCAGATGAGCTTCATGGAGAGCAGGCCCAACGCGGAGTTGATGATCCAGAGCGGGAACGATATCCAGCGGAACGCCTCACCCCAGCGACGGGTGGACGCCGCTCCCGTGACGAAGACCAGACCAAGCACTCCTGCCAACGTGAATGTCGCCATGTTGACCCATGTAGAAGCTCCGTGCGTCATCACAAGGCGCACCATTCCGCCCAGTTTCTCATCCGGCGGGATCAGCGCGACCAGCACTGCGGTCAAGACGCCGAGCAGTGCCATGGCGATATAGAGCGTGTTCCTGAAACGGGGCTTGGCTGCAGCTGGCACGCGTTCCTCCTCGAGACGACGACTCGCACATGGTAGCAGGTAGCGTGCCGAGACCCGCGAGATCAGCGTGGACTGACGCCCAGGCGCCGAAGGACCGCGGGGAGGGCGTTCTCGCCAGCCTGCTCGCCAAGAGCGATGAGCCGCTCGGCCTCAAGGAACTCGTGTCCGTCGAACGCCGCTACATCCGGTGCCACGACCACGTCGGCCATTTCCATGGCAGGGCGCTCCAGCTCCCGCTGCATGACCTGAAGCGAGACATTGAGAGTCTGAAGGCCCCGCGGCTCCTTCTCCTTCTCCTTGTCCTTCTGCTCCTGGTCGACCAACGAGTTCCACAGGCGCTGGACGCCGCTGCGCTCACGGTCGCCAAAGCCAAAGCCCGGACGCAGGACGCCGAGCCTGCCTACCGTGACCGCGACCTGCACATCTGATGCATGCATGGCCTTGAGCGTTGGCACCGGCAGGGGCTCCAGGACGCCTCCATCCACGAGGACTTCATCGCCGCGCACTACCGGCGTGAACACACCGGGGATCGAGCAGCTCGCGCGCACCGCTTTGATGAGGTCTCCCTCGGCGTGCCTGACGACCGTCCCGGTGCGCAGATCCACGGAGACGCACACGAACGGCAACTTCAGCTCGGCAAAGGTGGGCGGCAGCCACTCGCGCAACCACGCTTCAACCTTCTCGCCGTTGATAAGAGATGCTCGCCCGGGATGCAGGTCGGCAAACGAGACCATGTCGCGAACGTCCAGTTCGACCGCGATCTGCTCAAGCTCGCCCATCGAGTAGCCGGCCGCGGCGAACGCTCCCACGATGGAGCCCATACTCGTGCCGGCGATAGCCGAGGGGACCAGTCCCGCCCCGGCAAACACCCTGAGAACGCCTATGTGGGCCAGGCCGCGGGCGCTGCCGCCGCCCAACGCGACCCCGAGTCGCCGAGGCTCACGCGAGAACATGCCGCTCATCTGTGGCCGCCTACTCTCCCAATCTCACAAGACGCAATGCTTCGCGCGATGACGCAACCAAGAAGGCGATACCCATACCCACGGCAAGTCCCACGCCGATGATGTCGAACGGCCGTAGGCCGAAGACCAGTTCGCGCAAGAAGAAGTCCTGTGCGAAGAAGATCGCGATGTTCACCAGCACGATGATGGCGCGCATCTCGGTTGGTCCCACCTTCGAGAAGCTGATCTTGAAGACGCCGTCCACGCACGTGCGGACGTAGACGTGCACGCTCATGAGCAGATAGCCGATAAGGGCGAACGCAGCGATGTCCAGGCGCAGAAACGGCGACATCCCGATGCCGATGATGGTCAGGAACTCGCTGATGGCGTCCACCGTGTGATCGATGTAGAAGCCGAACTTGGGCCTCTCGATCTTGCGGTAGCGAGCAAGCGTGCCATCGAGGCTGTCGCCATACCAGTTGACCAGGAAGCCGAGGTTGACGAACCACAGCCACCAGATGCTCTGGTTGCTGAGCGCGTAGCCCGCGAACACACCGACACTGGCCAGCGTCCCGATAGTGGTCAAGACATCAGGCGTGATCCAGGAGGGGCTGTGCTTGGCGAGCCACTGCAGCGCAGGGCGCTCCAGCGGGCCGAGCAGCATGTCGTTGACTCGCTTGTGCTTCTTGATGTCTTCCATACCAGAGCCCATTCAGGCCTTCCTTTCGCATGCGCAGCAGAGGCGCTCCAACTAGACTGTCCCAACCACGTCGGGCCACACGGGGTGCGTCATCGCCCACTGGCGTGGCGCACGCTCAATGAGCTTCTCAACCTCGACCAAGACGCGCTCTCCGTTGGCGAGCATGTCAGAAGCGGTGCTCCCCCCGGTCTCCATGTGTATCGGCTCCGAAGCCTGAAGACGGTACTTCCCGTCCTCGCCAAGAATCGCCGAGATGACGACGACCGGCACCTTCGCTCGCATCGCCAGGCGCACGTGAAGCAACGGCACTGACGACGGCTTGCCGAAGAACACGGGGAACTGCTTCGCATCCGGAAGCGGACGGTCCAGCCCGGTTGTGACCGATCCCCCCTCGGCAAGTCTACGCGACGCGTGCTTGAGCGCCTCGATGCTCACCGGGGTCACATCGAAGCCGTACCGCTCACGCATCTCATTTTGCCACTTGTAGCCGCCATTGGGGTCGGCGACGGTCAGCAGTTGCTGCTTCCAGCCGTTGTAGCCAAGCGCACGGCCGATCAGGTCGAAGTTGCCAAGGTGGACACCCGCGTAGACGTGAGGACCCTGTTTCGCCTCGGCGAGCACCCGCTCGAACGTCTCATCGACTTCGACCATCCCCATCAGCGCATCGGGGTCCTCCATGACGTGGTAGAGGTCGTAGAGGAAGCGCCCGCTGTATGCGAACGCATCGCGAACCGCGTCGTCGAGCTGCTGCCCGCTCAGGGTGCCGCGAGACGCCATCCACTGGTTGGCCCGCATCGTCTGCACCATAGGGTCATCGCGGTTGGCCGAGATCTTGAGAGCGACTCGACGCGCAAGCCCATGCCCTACACGCGGAGGGACCATCTTTCCCACCCCGAGCGCAACGCCGGTAGCCCATTTGCTGTTCGAGATCGCACTGAGATCCATGCGGACCGATCACTCCTCTATTGGCACCTTATGAAGTGTAGCAGTACCCTCGTTCGGTGGCGGCGTGTCTGCTACGCTCGATAACAGACTTCAATCAAAACGATCAGGGAGCGACGATGAACGGGGAATCTGAGCCGGCCACACCAACGGGCAACGTCACGATCACCGAGATGCCCCTCGGCGATCCCCGACTCAAGGATTTCGTTCGTTTCCCCTACGAGCTCTACAAGGGCGACAAGCACTGGACCCCGCAGCTGGATGGCGATCTTCTGGGCAACAAGCTGCTTGGCATGACAGGACTGCTCACCCCCGAGCACCCCTACCACAAGACCGCGAAGGCGACGCACTTCATGGCGCATCGCGACGGCAAGCCCGTCGGGCGTGTCTCGGCAGTAGTGAATGAGCGTATCGACGAGGGTTGGGGCGGCAAGTTCGGCTTCTTCGGCTTCTTCGAGGTCATCGAGGACTATGCAGTTGCCGAGAAGCTCCTGGATGCCGCACGCGACTGGTGCAAGGCGCACGGCGCCGAGGTGCTGCGTGGCCCCGGCGAGTACTCCAACATCACGCATGAACGCCAGGCGTGCCTGATAGAAGGCTTCGATCAGGACGTCTACGTGGAGCACACGTACAACCCGCCCTACTACGGCGAGTTCATCGAGCGATACGGCTTTGAAAAGGCCAAGGACTACGTCGCGTATCTCATCGACCTCACCAAGCCTGCCAACGAACGGCTCACGCGTGTCGCCAGCTCCCTACGCAAGCGCGGCACGCTTGAGACGCGATCGGTAGTGCTCAAAGACCTCGAGGCCGAGGTCAAGCTCATCATCGATATCTACAACCAGGCCTGGGCCGAGAACTGGGGCTTCCTGCCTATCACGGACTGGGAAGCCGAGATGCTCGTGGAGACGCTCAAGCTCATCCTCGATCCGGGCCTGATCCGCTTCGCCTACCACGAGGGCAAGCCCATCGCCGTTCTGGGATGCTTCCCCGACCCCAACGTGGCACTTCAGCCTCGCTGGAAGTGGTACGGCGACTCCGACTACACACGGGTCGCGCGCCTTCTCATGACGCGACGTCATCTGCCGCGCGTGCGGCTGATGTTCTTCGGCATACTGCCCGGCTACCGCCGCATGGGTGCCGACGCCCTGCTCTTCGACGAGGTGCTCGCCTACGCGAAGACCAATGGCTACAAGGACTGCGATGCGTCGTTGCTGCTGGAGAACAACGACCTCGTCATCCGTGCATCCGAGTTCATGGGCGGGCACGAGTACAAGAAGTGGCGCATTTGGGACTACCAGCTGTAGCCTACGACTACTCCCCTGCCATGCGCTCGGCGTTGAGGCTCCACTGCGCGCTATAGAGGTGGCCTTCCGCGTCGGACGATATCTCGCCGAGCATCTCGCCAACGAAGGAATCGTCACTGTTCTTGATGCCGTCCACCTCGATGGCGCTCGTCCAGGCGATGCCGCCGTCATCGACGTACGTCGAGCTGGCGACGTATTTCCAGTTGTCACCGTCATCACTGGTGAGCGTGCCTTCGTAGGTGTGCATGTCTGTCACGAGATACATCGTGGACCCGTCTATCTCGCAGACCCACTCGGCCATCGGTTGGTTCGCAGCAGGCTCCATCACCGGATTGTCGATGTAGACAAGCGTGGTGAGCACGGTCCACTCACCCTCGAGCCAGTCAAGATCCACCTCGGAGACCGGCGCTATGACCGCATCGCCCTCATCGCTTTGGGTCGCGCCCTCTTCGGCGCTCATCTCGCCACTGCACCCGGCCAGACTGACGGTCAGCAGCAAGACGACCATCCCCGTGAACAATCGTCTGATCGCCATCTCACATCCCCGCTCGTGTCATATGTACCCAGGGGCTCGACCTTGCCCGGAAACACGCAGACCGGAAAGCGGTATGGCCCTCCGGTCTGGACATGGACCGCTATGGAGACGGGGCCTCGGGCGCGCGAAGCTAGAACGTGATGATCCCAAGTCCGTTCAGCAGCACCGCGAGGATCGCAAGCGGAGCCACGTAGCGCACCAGCACGATGAAGACCTTCAAGAAGGCCACGTTGTTGAGCGCACCGGCATTGGAGGCCTCGTCCATGATCACCTTCGGACCCAGCTTCCATCCGACGAAGAGGCAGATCAAGATGCCACCCACCGGCAGGGCGATGTTGGAAGAGGCGAAGTCGAACAGGTCGAAGAAGGTCTTGCCGAACACCAGCGTGTCCGACAGGGTACTGGTCGAGAGCGTCGCCAGGCTACCGATGACGCCCATCGTACCCGCCGAGACAAGCGTGGCGGTCATCCGGGACCAGCGCTTTTCCTCGGTCAGATAGGCCACCGGGACCTCCAGAAGCGAGATCATCGCGCCGGTGGCTGCGATAGACGCCAGCACGAAGAACATCGTCAGGAACAGCTGTCCGAACGGCATGGTCTTGAAAACGGCGGGGATCGTGATGAACAGCAGCGACGGTCCGGCGTCGGGCTGGAATCCGAAGGCGAAGACCGCCGGGAACACCGCCAGGCCGGCCAGGATGGAGACCAACGTGTCTGATAGTGCCACCTTGACGGCGTTGGCCGGCATGTTCTCCTTCTTGCCTATGTAGCTGCCGTACGTCGTCATGGTGCCCATGCCGACCGAGAGCTTGAAAAATGCCAGACCCAGAGCCGCGAGGACGACCCCGGCCGTGATCTTGGTGAAGTCGGGCCGGAAGAGATACTCCACACCGGCGAACGCGCCCGGAAGCGTCAACGCCCGGATGTCGCAGATGAGCAGCAAGACCAGAAGGATCGGCAACAGCGTCTTCGTCATGCGCTCGATGCCCTTTGTGACGCCTGCGATGATGATGACGCTGATCGTAGCCAGCACGATCCACTGCCAGACCAAAGGTCCGGCCACGCTACCGACGTATTTGGCGAACACGTCAGCGGTCTCGGTAGCACCCACCTGGGAGAACCCACCCGTCAACGACCTGAACGCGTAGGAGTAGACCCACCCCGCCACGTCAGTGTAGAAGAACATGATCAGGAACGCTGCTGCCACACCCACGACACCCGTCATGTACCACGGCTTGGTGGGCGAAGGCTCCAGCTTCTTGAACGCGCCGACGTTGTTGGCGCCGGCCCTCCGGCCGATGATGAACTCGGAGATCATGACGGGCAGACCGATGAGCAGCACGCAGATCAGGTAGACGAACACGAACGCCGCGCCGCCGTTCTGACCTGTCAGTGACGGGAACTTCCATATGTTCCCCAGACCCACTGCCGAACCCAACGTCGCGGCCAGAACCCCCAGCGTCGTTGAGAACCCCTCACGTTTCGCCTCGGTCGACTTCTCCTTGTCGCTCATCAAAGCATCCCCTCGATGTTCACTCTCGGAAACGAATCGGATGTCCACGGATGAAGACAGGCCGAATCCAACAGAGCCTGCTATCCGGAACGGGTGTGAGTATCCTCCAACACGATGCTTCTGGCTAGAACTGTAAGAGGGGCTGCAGACTATCTGCCTGAGAAACAAAACAGGCCAGAGGGCTTGATGCCTCTGACCTGCGAGTTTGTTGGTCGCGGGGACCGGATTTGAACCGATGACCTTCGGGTTATGAGCCCGACGAGCTACCAGACTGCTCCACCCCGCAACGTAACCACATCTCGTGGGATTGCCAGGTTACCACCCTGCATGCCGCTATGCAAGACATCTCCGCCGCCGCACACGCGAATCGGCAAGGTTTTCGCAAAGCATCGGCAAGATGGGTATGGTACATATGCGAAGGTCGACCAGCAGCGTCGGTGCTATACTTTAAGCAACGTTAACTAACGCTTGGCTCGATGGAAGGCAGTGATGGGACCCACCCTGATCAGGCGCCTCTCAAGAAGCGCCATCGCCCTCACAATCATCGCCACACTCGTGTTCGGCGGTACCGCTTTCGCAACGCCGGCTCAGACATCTACCGACCCCGTGGCGCCCACGACAGACACCGCCGAGACAGCCGAATTCCGGGGCGAACTGGCCAGCAAGCAAGCCGAGCTGGACGCCTTCCAGGCTCAACTCGAAGAGCTTGATCGAGAACTGAGCATCGCCACCGAAGCGTACAACGCCGCCATATTCGAGCTGGAGACCACGCAACAGAAGCTCACGGCGACCAAGCTCGAACTCGACAACGCCGAGATCGCGTTCAGCGTGCAGTCCGAACAGCTGTCCGAGCGCGCTCGCGAGATATACAGAGACGGCGACCTGAACACGTTGGACGTGCTCCTGAGCGCCAAGTCGGTGACCGACCTCGTCGCACGCATCCGGTTCCTCCGGACGCTTGGCGAGACCGATGCCGACATCGCAGAGACACTCCGGCAGCAGCGTGACGCCGTAGCAGCGAAGGCGACCGCTCTGGAAAACGAGCAGCTTCACGCCGAGTCGCTTGAGTTCACGCTCAAAGCGCGGCGCATAGAGGTCATGCTCCGGATCCAGGAGCGAGAAGAGATGTTCGCTCAGGCACAAAGCGAGCTGCTTGCACTGCTCGACTCGGAGGCCGAGCGACGCCAGCAAGAAGAAGCAGCGTTGATGCAGGCGATCCTCTCGGGCGCCAACGATGCAGGCATCGTCGTCGATGCCGGATCGCCCGTGGAGACCGCGCTCTCCTACCACGGCATCCCGTACCTCTGGGGAGGCGCGTCCACATCCGGCTTCGACTGCTCAGGGCTGGTCATGTACGTCTTCCAGCAGCATGGTGTGAGCCTGCCTCACTACTCGGGCGCTCAGTTCCTTCTCGGCGAGAAGATCGCACCCGCTGACCTTGAGCCCGGTGACGTGGTCTTCTTCGGCTCTCCTGTGCATCACGTTGGCATCTACGTTGGCGGCGGCTACTTCATCCACGCGCCTCGCACGGGAGACTTCGTGAAGCTGAGCCTGCTCGCTGAGCGCTCTGACTACGCCGGGGCTCGTCGCTATGACTGGCAGCCTCGGACCTCCCCCATCATCGGTACTTCATCTCCGTAAGCCGGACCACCAGCCCCCCGCCGACGCTTCAACAGACGGTCTGATATCGTCTTGTGGTCGGCTGTTTTCCGACATCACACGTACTAGAGCGAGGAAACACCATGAGAGAACTCATCGACAGGGCACTCCAGGCGGCTTCATCTGCGGGCGCATCCTATGCGGACGTCAGGGTAGTGCACACCACCCAGGAGAACCTCTCGGCGCGTAACGGGGTCGTGGAGGGCGTCAGCACCTCTGAGTCTCTGGGTATCGGCGTCCGGGCTATCGCCAGCGGTTCATGGGGCTTCGCGGCCACTTCAAGCCTTGAGAGCGATGCGGTCGTTGATGTGGCCCGTCAGGCTGTGGCCATCGCCAAGGCCTCCGCGCTGACCACACGCACGCCCGTGGAGCTCTCGGCGCTACCCGCGTACAACGACAGCTGGGAGGGGCCCTGCCGGATCGATCCCTTCACGGTGAGCCTGGACGAGAAGCTCGACCTGCTGCTGGCGGCGGACGCCGCGCTGCGAGCGGAGCCGGCGGTGAAGATCGCCAAAGGCGCACTGGGGTTCATCCGCGTGGAGAAGACGTTCGGCTCCACCATCGGCAGCTTCATCGAGCAGAAGTACACGGAGTCCGCGGCGGGCATCACCGCATACGCCATCGAAGACGGCGAGATACTGCCCAGGAGCTACCCCAACTCACACGGCGGTCAGGCGGTCCAGGGCGGCTGGGAGGCCATCTTGGCGCTCGACCTGCCAGGGAATGCGGTTCGTGTTGCCGAGCAGGCCGCCGGGCTCATCTCGGCAGCGCCGTGCCCCTCAGGCACCAAGACGATAGTCATCGACGGGCCACAGCTGGCCCTTCAGGTGCACGAGTCGATCGGGCATCCCACCGAGTTGGACCGCGTCTTGGGTGATGAAGCCGCATTCGCGGGGACTTCGTTCCTGACGCTGGAGGACCTGGGGGTGCTACAGTACGGCTCGGAGCACGTGACCGTCACCAGTGACGCGACCATACCGGGGTCTCTCGGCAGCTTTGGCTACGACGACGAGGGAGTACCCGCGCAGCGCGACTTCATCGTGAAAGACGGCCTGTTCACAGGCTTCCTGTCCTCACGCGAGTCAGCGGTGCGTATCGGCCGGGAGAGCAATGGCTGCATGCGGGCGGACGGGTGGAACCGCACCCCGCTCGTGCGCATGACGACGCTGTCTTTGGAGCCCGGCGGCTGGTCGCTGCCGGACCTCATCGCCGACACCGAGGACGGCATCTATATGGAGACCAACAACTCCTGGTCGATCGACGACCGGCGCCTGAACTTCCAGTTCGCGTGCGAGATAGGCTGGGAGATCAAGAGCGGCGAGCTTGGAAAGATGATCAAGAACCCCAACTACACCGGCATCACGCCGCAGTTCTGGAACTCGTGTGACGCGGTCTGCTCGGCAGATCACTGGCAGGTCTGGGGTATCCCCAACTGCGGCAAGGGCGAGCCCATGCAGGTTGCACACGTGGCCCACGGTGCCGCACCCGCACGATTCCGCGACGTCCAGGTGGGGGTGGGACGATGATGCTCACCGCCGAGCAGGCACGCGAACTTGCACGTCGGGCTGTGGGACTCACGCATGCCGATGGCGCCGAGGCGCTAGTGACAAGCGAGGACGCCGCACTCACGCGCTTCGCAGACAACCGCATCCACCAGAACGTGGCCGAGAGTGACACCGGCATCTCTGTGCGAGCCGTCGTGGGCAAGCGCATGGGCGTGGCGTCCACCAACCGCCTCGACGACACATCGCTGGCCGCCTGTTGCGAGCGCGCGGTCGCGGCGGCCCGACTTGCACCCGAAGACCCCGATTTCCGCGGCCTCCCGTCTCCTGTGGAGGTCATGACGCCCGATCGGGTACACCCGTCGGTGCGGGCCTTCGACGCCAGCGCACGCGCTGAAGCCGCCGCCGCCATCATCGCGCAGTCAGCCGTACGCGATCTGACCGCCGCCGGCACCGTGAGCGCCACCGAGTACACCGTTGCAGTGGCGAACTCACTGGGTGTGGATGTGGGCATGGGCGTCTCCACCGTGAGGTCGACCGTGCTCTCCATGAGCGCGAACGGCGGCTCCGGATGGGCGTCGCATCTCTCGGGCGCTGCGGGCGACTTCTCCCCCACCGCCCTGGGCGACGAAGCAGCGCTGCTCGCCCTGCGCTCGGATGGCGCGGTCTCGCTGGATCCGGGCGTCTACACCGTCGTGCTCGCACCGGAGGCCGTCTCGGACATACTCGACTTCCTCGGCTATCTTGGCCTGGGCGCAAAGCCCTACGCCGAGGAGAGCTCGTTCCTCTCGGGCAAGATCGGCCAGCAGCTGCTATCGCCGCTGATCTCCATAACCGATGACGCGACGTCCGCCGAGACGCTCGGACTCACGTTCGACTTCGAAGGCATGCCCAAGCGGCGCACTGCCCTCATCGATGCCGGCGTTGGACGCTCACCTGTCACCGACTCGTACTGGGCAGCCAAGCTCGGACTCCCCAACACCGGACACGCGCTGCCAGCGCCCAACCCCTATGGCCCCATGCCGATGAACCTGGAGATCGCTGCAGGCGACGCGCGCATCGAGGACATGATCGGCGCGGTCAAGCACGGCGTGTATGTGACCAGATTCCACTATGTGAACGTTGAAGACCCGGTACGCGCTATCCTCACCGGGATGACGCGAGACGGGACGTTCCTCATAGAGGACGGGCGTCTTGCTCAGCCGGTGAAGAACCTGCGGTTCACTCAGAGCGCGGTGGACGCGCTCAACGCCGTGGAAGCCGTCGGCGAGAAGCGCACCCTGATAGGCCCCGAGGACGGCGGCGCGAACCTGGCTCCGGCGCTGCTGCTCTCCAACTGGGAATTCACCGGCCAGACACGGTAGCCGGCTCGACCTTTCGCAAACGTACGAAGGTCCCGATGCTCTTGTCGCATCGGGACCTTCGTACGTCCACTCTTCAGTGCGAGCCGGGAGGGGCATCCTGGCCCGACCGAATCGTGCATCAGGTGTTGTCTTAGTGACCCTGACACCTGGGTTATCGGTCTACACTCCCGCACGCTTTAGACCCTGCAGGCCGTTATCGCTCTCCGGCCGCTTCCTGCGCGGCGATGATGTCTTTCACCTTCATGAGCCGCGTGAGATTGCCCCGCTCGGCCTCGTCGAGCTTCATCTGGATGTCTTTGATGGTCTCGGCGAT
>JBFHJN010000015.1:0-41690 GCA_041595875.1 Coriobacteriia bacterium | reverse complement strand
GGGACAAGAAGGGACAGAGCAAGAACTGGATTCAGGAGCTGATTCAGGGTTCACTGACCTATGACACCAGCCGCCTGAAGCAGATCGTTGAAGGTAACTCCGCAGCGGAGCTTGAGGACCTGCCCATCGACGGCGACGAAGAGCCAGAAGAGGAGCAGGAAGAGCCTGCCAAGGAAGAGAAGAAGCCTGCCAAGAAGAAGGCAGAGAAGAAGAAAGAGCCGGAGCCTGAACCAGAGCCCGAGGAAGAACCTGAAGAGGAAGAGCAGGATGATGATGAGGACCCCCTCGTAGCTGCCGGCCTCGCTTAATCTGAAACCCTAGAACCGGGGCGGCTACGGCTGCCCCACTCAGGAGAAGCCATGAACATAGGTGGAGTAAACCTAGACGACCTTGAGCTAGACAACAGCGACTTCATTGTTCCTGATGTTGTTCCCGGTCGAATACTGAACTGTGATGCTGACATTGTGGCGTACAACTGCGCCGGCAATGACGACACTACCCGAGAGGAAGTGGTCTACAACATCGAAGCAGAGATCAACAACAAGATGCAGCAGGTAGGTGCTGATCATTACATCCTGCACCTGACCGGTACTGGATCAGACAAGGGCAAGCGGCATGATGTCGCCTGTGTCCGCCAGTACCAAGCATCACGAGTAGGAAAACCCAAGCCACGTCAGCTTGAATTCGCGCGCAAATACATGGCTACCAATTTGAAAGCGGTAGTCCATATGGACCAAGAGGCTGATGACGGCCTTGCCCAGACACAGCAGGAGTACCTAGATAGAGACGAGCGGAACCTGTGTGTGCTGGATTCCACAGACAAAGACCTTAGAATGGTGCAGGGTCTGCACCTTTGCCCCGACACAGGCAAGATCGTAGACGTGCAGGGTTATGGAGGATGCTGGTATGATGCTGAGAAGGCCAAGACTACTGGCTGGGGCACGAGCTTCTTCTGGCACCAGATGCTTATGGGAGACACTGCCGACGACATCCCCGGCCTCCCGGCTTTTAGTAGAAAGCTCAGTATACGGCACTGGCCTACTGCACCTCTGCTTGAGCAAGAGCGGAGACTCCGTGAGCTTACAATGCCATCCGGCAAGCAGTGTACTCCGAAGCAGTTAGACGCTGCACGGGACAAGATCGACAAGATCAAGGCAGAGTTCAAGCAGAAGCCCTGTGGTGCCGGTTCTGTTGCTGACTACCTGCAAGACTGCGGTAACGACTGCGATGCGTTCTGTGCTGTTGAGAAAGCGTACAAAGAGTACTACGGCACTGAGCCGTTCGAGTTCACTGACTGGCGAGGCAAGACATACACCAGAACATACTACCAGATGCTACTGGAGCAGGCGCACCTTCTTTGGATGCGCCGTGTTAATGACGGCAGAGACGTGTTCAATTTCTTGGAGGACTGCAAATGATCTTTAAATCATTGTTGGAAGCACATCCCGGCTGCACACTAGAAGATGCAGAGAAAGTACTCGCAGGACACCGCTGGCATATTGCTGGCGGATATGCCCGGGATACCTTCTTCGGTGTCGAGCCAAAGGACATCGACTGCTGGGTGGAGTGGGTTCCTCCTGCTGACGGGATCGGCAGAGGCAACATGGACGAGATAGAGCAGCGTCTCTATGACATGGGCATTCCTTTTGAGGAATTCAATATGTACGGCACAGAGGACGACAGGTATCGTCTCGCTGTACTTCGGTGCCCGGGTATGGACATCATCTTCATGGAGACACTGGACGGCCTGATCGAAGGCTTTGATTTCAACATCAACCAGTTCTACTGGGAGCACGGAGTTGGCCCTGTGTATGTAGGCAAGACTGACCTGAATCAAGGTCTGGTACAGCTCAAGTTCGATCCTCGTGTAGAGGAGCGGAAGTGGCGCATGCAGCAGAAGTGGAACAGCACTCTCGGACAGCGCCGGTACGAAGAGCTGACCGGATCATTCTATGGCAACGGAGTAATTTAATGGCTAGGTACAAGAAGGACAAGAACCGGGTACTTACTGAAGACACCCGGTTCGTTATCCCGCACAACAATGAAGTGGGCGAGACTGTTACAGTTACAGCCGCCAGCTTCTCCAAAGGCGACGACTACGGTTTCGTCAAGCAGGAGCTTATCAAGGTGCTGAAGGCCCTCGGCCTGAACCGCCAGCAAGCTAAGCTCTACATCAAAGAAGCATTCCCGGGAGTATATTGATGCCAGAAATGAAGAACAGCTTTCTCAAGATCAAGTCTACCTTTATAGAGACTGAACTCGGAAAGGTATCTCTGGAGCTGAACACCAGCCGCAGCAAGGTATTGGCTATAAACAAGCAGGGTATCCAATCAAGCATCCCTCTGGACGCTGTAGCGACCTCAGAGGACCGCTGGGTTAAAGCCTGCCGTGAGTTCAATGAGGACAAGTTCAATCAGTTCGTGAAAGAAATCAGCGAGGTCTGATATGCAGAAGCTGAAGCAGTCTGAGGTTCCCGCCGTCCGCGACAAGCTGGCGGCCAAGCAGGGTCAGGTATGCCCGCTCTGCTTAGGGAGCCTGAAGCAGAAGGGACCTGTCCTCGATCACTGCCATACTACAGGCTCTGTCCGAGCTACCCTGTGCCGTAATTGTAATGGTATGGAAGGAAAAGTTAAGACAGCAGCCACCCGGGCAGCTACCGGAGCAGGCATGATCGAGTGGCTGGAGAATCTGGCCGCGTACTGGCGATACTACCATGAGAATCCACGGCCCTTCTTGTACCCGTCACACAAGACGGATGAAGAGAAGCGGCTTGAACGAAACAAGAAGGCTCGGCTGGCCCGGGCAAAAGCGAAGGGGTAACTATGCAAGGCAAACTACGTAAGCAATTCACGAACTCAGAAATCCAGTCGGCAATTACCGAGGCCGGGGGCAGCTACACGTTTGCCGCTAAGAAGCTCTCAGAGCTGCGTGGCTTGACGATCTCTCGTGAGCTGGTGCGGTACTGGGCACGTCACCTAGAAACCCGCAGAGCTAACGGTGAGCCCTATGTTGGGACATCGGTACTGGATCGCCAGATCAGAGAAGAGATGGAGCTGCGTGTACCGTCTCCTATAGATGACCAGAAGCTGTTCGATACTGCTCCTGACAACTCTCGTATCCTGAACATCCCAGACCAACATGCTCCGTACCAGCACCCAGACGCTCTGTGGTTCCTTGCTGATGTAGCAGCGAAGCTCAGGCCCACCCGGGTTATCAACCTCGGTGACGAGACTGACGGCCATGCCATGTCGTTCCACGACAGTGATCCTAATCTAGACTCTGCTGGCGTAGAGCTGGAGAAGGCCAAGGAATTCATTCAGGCACTGGCCAAGATGTTCCCGGTACAGGATGTATGCCACAGTAACCACGGCTCCCTGATCTACCGTAGAGCCCTGAAGCACGGCATCCCTACTCAGTACATCAAGACGTACCGCGACATCCTGTTCCCGGACGGCGGCGGTGAAGGCTGGAGCTGGCATGAGCGTATCCCTGTGATCCTGCCGAACGGCGACAAGCTGATCTACCAGCATCAAAGCTCAGGCGACATCCTGAACAACGCAGCACATGAACGCGCCAACATTGTACAAGGCCACGAGCACTGCGGCTTCTACATTCGCTACCGGAGCAGCACATCAGCCCTGTACTGGGCTATGGTATCCGGCTGCTTGATCGACCGTAAGGCTTACGCTTTTGCATACGGTCGCCTGTTTCCAAAGAAACCGATTATTGGATGCAGTGCTATTATAGATTCTTCGCCTCTCCTTATCCCTATGCCAATGGATGATCATGGTAGATACACTGGCAAGCTCAACGGTGTGCTATCTCTGTGATGGAATACAATAGACTGAGAGAGAAGTTCTCTTATGACGAGAGTGCCGGTAGATTCCGGCACCTGCTTAGCGGGAAGGGTATAAAGAAGGGTGCGATTGTCAAAGGCAAGTTAATGAATACAGGGTACTTGAGTATCCGGATTGACGGCAAGGATTACCTTTATCACCGGGCAGTCTACCTGTATCATCATGGCAGCCTTCCTGCTCACTTAGACCACAGAGACCGGGACAAGTCGAACCCCCGTATAGACAACTTGCGGCCTACTTTCCCACATGCCAATACCCAGAACACAGATGCTCTCGGAGTTCACTTGTTTAAGGCCACAGGAAAATGGCAGGCGCAGATACAGTTCCGTGGTGTCCGCCACCATATAGGATATTTCGACGATAAAGAAACCGCAGTAGCTGCCCGTGTGGATTACAAAAGAAAGCTACTTGCTGACAATCCTGACATGGAGATGGTATGAAAGTAATCATTCTGAATGGACCTCCCGGCTGTGGTAAGGACACCATAGCCAACATGCTCTGTAAGGTAGCCCCGGTCCTCCGGGGTGAATTCAAGGACATATTGTACCATGAGACGGCAAAGTTGCTACGTGCAATTGGGAATGACTACGATGTTCCCACTGAGTATCCAAGCTACCTAGAGGTTAAATCACAAAACGAAAACCGCGACCTCAAAGAAGAGCCGTGGATCGGCGGCCTGTCTGTTCGCCGTTGGTTGCAGATCACATCAGAGATGGTAGTGAAGAAAGACAAAGGCTCTGACTTCTTTGGTAAAGCTGCTGCTGATCTGTGGTACGGCAAGTATATCCACCACGTAATCTCTGACGGCGGCTTCATCGAAGAGGTGAATGCTGTAGTAGATAAGTTCGGACCTGACAATGTGTACGTGGTAAGGTTGCGGAGACATGGATACAGCTTTGGCACAGACACCCGGACCTACATCAACGGAAGCAACGCACTTGAGTGCGACTTTCACCTAGAAGAAGACAACCCGCTACCGGCAGTACAATTCCTGCAGGAGCTACTGACAGATTGAGGAATTTAATGCAGTCCGCATTCACAGTAAGAGAGATGACAATAGCCCTCCTAGTTGCGGAGGGCAAGGCTGGTCTGCATGAGCTGAAGCCAGAGCAGAGAAAGATCGTAGAGCAAGCACTCGAAATCATCAAGGGGTAACAATGTCAACGATTGAACTGCAACTAGCTCTGGAAGAGCAGATGCTACAGAAGACGGCAGAGCGGTATCATTCCATGATGCAGTCTGCTTCAGAAGCCGGTCGCGGTTCAGAGACAGAGCCGGCCCGGAAGCTATTCAAGATGTTCTTCAATGACTGCGTGTCGGTACTCGAAGACACACTGGTATCCAACACCACAACCCGTGGACGGCCAAGCAAGTACCTCGCCCTGATTGCCCGGGTTGATCCGATGTACTCCATCAGCGTAGCCCTTAACGAGCTGTTCAACAACGTGTTCGAGGGAGAGCGCGGTGTACAGGATTGCTTCGTGAAGACCGGCCAGCGTATCGAAGACGACATCAAGTTCAAGAAGTTCAAGGATGAGCACCCGGACTATTACGACACGGTGATCAACGACTTCAAGACCAAAGGCACCACGAACTACCGGCACATGCACCGAGTACTCACCAACAAGATGCGCGAGTTCAATGTAGAGTGGAATGACTGGACGGCCATAGAACGCGCTAAGGTGGGCGAGAACGTGGTTCGCGTAATACTCGACACTACGCCCATGTTCGAGATAAAAAAGCCACCACGAGGCTCTAGGCAGCCTACACGGTTCGTATTGTCTGATGACAGCACGGACTGGATGCAGCGGTTCAACAAGTACCAGCAGTTCCTTCGGCCACTCGGCGGCCCTTGTATCGTTCCTCCTAAAGACTGGGAGAGCATGGATCATGGCGGGTTCTACAGCCCGGAGATGCAGAGCAAGTTCCCGTTTGTCCGCAGCCGCTACCGCAGCAAGCTGCAGCACAGTGACCTTAGTGAGCACATGGCCTGTGTCAACAAGCTCCAGCGTACAGCGTGGCAGATCAATCCCCGCACTGCACACTTCCTGCAGTGGGCTATAGAGTCAGGTGTGACTCAGCTCATCGGCCTACCCAAAACACAGCCTTACGAGTTCCCCCCTAGCCCGGTTGCCGGCATCGACAAGGCTGACTTCACCGAAGAGCAGCGGGACGCTTGGATGGGCTGGAAGCGAGAGACTGCTGCACTGCATAGCGAGGAGCGCAAACGCTTCGGCACCGCCCTGAGCATGTGGCGAATCTACTCAATGGTCGAGGAGTACAGACCCCATGATAATTTCTACTTTGTCTACACTTGCGACTTCCGTGGACGAATATATCCAGTCACGTCCGGCCTATCTCCGCAGGGAGCAGACTATTCTAAGGGACTTCTGCGATTCTCCGAAGGCAAGCGACTTGGTGCAGATGGCGCTTACTGGCTTAGAGTCAACGGGGCTAACCTCTACGGATTCGATAAAGCTACCTATGACGAACGAGTTAAGTTCATTGACGATGAGCTGCGAGACAGAATACTCGCGGCGGACAGGGACCCGTGCAGTGTCGAGACAGCTAGGTTTATTGGAGAGGCCGATAAGCCCCTACAGTTCCTTGCCTTTTGTTTTGATTACGCAGGATGGAACGAGCACGGAGAGGACTTCGTTTCACATTCCCCGGTGGGTCTTGACGGAAGCTGCAACGGCCTGCAGAACTTCTCGGCCCTTCTCCGAGACTCCGTTGGTGGCTTGGCTACGAACGTACTCCCATCGGATTCTCCGAGAGACATCTACGGAGAAGTCGCCAGAGTGTCGATCTCTGGACTTAATTCTCTGGACAGCGATCATGCTCCGGATGGGCATAAACTATTACGTCTGGGAATCGACAGAAGTACCACCAAGCGTTCTGTAATGACACTGCCGTATGGCCTGACTAAGCACAGCTCAGGAGGCTACATCAGCCAGTGGCTCCGCAAGAAACACGGACAGCACTACCCAGAATTCAGCGAGTACAACCGGGCCAAGAACCTCCTGAACGATGTCGTATGGGATTCCATCGGCAAGGTAGTCAAGGCAGCTAGGGACGGCATGGACTGGCTGCAGGATGTAGCAAGTATAGCCGCGAAGGAAGGCAGCCCTCTCGTGTGGCGTACACCTACCGGGTTCCTTGTGCATCAGGAGGATGTACGATCTAAGGTCAAGCGTATCGACACAGCGTTGTCTGGGTCCCGCATCCAGTACAGCATCCGTGAGTACACTGACAAGATCGACGTAAGCGCCATGAAGAATGGCTCAGCCCCTAACTACATCCACAGCCTAGATGCCAGCCACCTCGTCAAGACAGTACTTGAGACTGAAGGCATCAGCAGCTTCCAGATGATCCATGATGACTTCGGTTGTCATGCCTGCGATATTCCTGAGCTGCACCGTGCAATCCGGGTAGCGTTCGTTCGCATGTATCGGGACTCTGATCTCCTCGACAAGTTCCGCCGAGAGATTCAAGAAGGTATCGAGGCAGAGCTGCCTGCACCGCCTGAACTTGGCGACATGGATATTGAGCAAGTGCTTGATTCTGAATACTTCTTCGGGTAGTACAGAGATATTCTGTATTACCCCTCACTGTAGGAGAACCCAATGAAAAATAGAATCCGTAATTTACTCGGTCTACTTCTCGCATTCGCTCTTGGATTAACTCATGTACGAAAAACTGTACTCTCAGAAGATCAAGAATCTGCAACCTCAGAAACATTTAAGGACTCTTATATACGCGACAGTAAAGACAGAGACAAAGAAGAGGGAGAGGAAGTAGTACCTACCTATATGGTATATTCAAGAGAACACTTAGAAGAACTAAGAAAGATATTCCCTCAGAAGAGATGGAATAAGGATACTACAGAAGCAGAGTTAGCTTTCAATGCTGGACAGCAGAGTGTAGTAGACAATATCGAGAATAGACTGAGTAAAGAGGGAAGGAAGGCTCATGTACTTAACTGATGAAAGAAAAGTAGGTGACTATACTGTATACAGAGATGGAACTGTCATTGGAGCGCGAGGTTGGAAACTTACACCGCAGCCAATGGGAAAGGGGTACCTCTGTGTAGAGATGCGCGGTATCAAACGATACTTGTATAGGGTAGTTGCTGAAGCCTTTTTAGACAACCCATTAAACTTACCACAGGTAAACCATAAGAACGGCGATAAAACGGACAACCGTGCCGATAACTTGGAGTGGGTAGACAACAAAGGAAATGCCATCCACGCAGTACAGCTTGGTCTAACTCCATCAGGAGAGCGTCACCATAACTCTGTATTATCCAACGAGGATGTCAAGAAGATACGAGAAGAGCACCGATCTAATTACCGAGGATGGGCAACGGATGCCGCCAAGAGGTATGGTGTATCGAAGCAGCACATCTCCCGCATAGTTAACAAGAAGGGAAGGAGCAGGGGCTGATGTATCTTACAGACTACAGATATGGAGACATAGACGATGTAGAGCCTTCAACGGAGGAGCACCTGAAAGATGCTTACGAGGACGATCCGGATATTTATTTGCGGACCTTTCGTTCTGAGTCCGGTGCTCCTGTGGCCGTTGGGATGTGCGCTAGGTCTGGCGAGATTGGCTTGATCGTCAACAACAGTCAGATCGAAGACGCGAAAGATTTTTATACTCTGGTTGTGCTGTTCTGTGCAGAAGCATTCACTCATTCTGGCGCTGACAGGCTTTACACAGGGTTTGATACTACCAGTCGCAGAGACATGCGGTGGTGTAGATTCCTCCGTATGCAGCTTGCAGAGGAACAGATCAAGGAACACACAAGCAGGGGATGGACTACATACGAGTTCCCTCTGTCCAACTGGGTGAGGTGAATTATGAGTTCAGTAGTTAAAGCAGTAAAGAAGGGGCTCAGCTCCGCAACAAGTAAAGTCAAAGGTGCCCTGAAGGGCGACTTAGGTGATATTGCATCTGTAGTCAGTCTTGGTGCCACAGACCTGAACGAGAATCTGGCGAGTAGTGCCAAGCGTAAAGTACTCCCGGAGATGCCAGATGTGAGTATCCCAGAGCAGCCAGTATCAGGTGCTACACCGGGCACGGTAGCTAAAGGCTCCCCTAACGTAGACATTGGTGCTACCGAAGGACGACGCCGCACTTCAGGCTCCGCAAAGGGCTCACGTAAACTTCGGGTTCCCTTGGGCGGCCTTCGATAAGAGGAGCAGTCAATGGACCCTACACAAACAGTACAGTCGATGTACCAAGAGCTAGAGGGGAAGCGTAGCGCAATCGAACATCGTATCGAACGCTATGCAGGTTGGACAATCCCGACCGCCTTCCCGCTCGAAGGCACCGACGCCAGCGAAGAGATTCAACAGGACTACCAATCCTTCGGTGCACAAGCAGTGAACCATCTGAGCAACAAGCTCATGATGGGGCTGTTCAGTGCAAGCCGTCCGTTCTTCAGGCTAGATGCGAGTAGAGAGATTCGTCAGGAGATCGAAGCGGCTGGGGTTCCGGCTGCGGAGTTGGACACTGCACTGCAGAATGCGGAGAAAGAGTCTGTAAAAGAACTGAGCCGCATGGGAGCCCGCGATCCCCTGACTGAGCTGCTGAAGAATCTGATCATCGTCGGAGACTCTCTCCTGTATGTCCCGGAAAGTGGAGACGACGACAAGCTGCAAGTTTACTCACTGCGGAACTATGTAGTCAAGCGTAACCTCGCAGGCTGGCTGATCAAGCTCATCACCTGTGACAAGAAACAGGTTGAGTTCTTGCCGGATAAAGTCAAGGATCAGCTCAGGGCCAAGAAGCCCTACACCAAGGACACAGACGAGGTTAACCTATACACCTACGTTCGCTGGGATGGCAATCGCAAGAAGTACATCCTGACACAGCACGTAGATGAGATTCAGGTAAGCGAGAAGGAAGGTATCTACACTACGAAGAACCTGCCCTTCATCTCTGTTACGTGGAAGCTCGTCCGTGGAGAGGACTATGGCCGAGGTCTAGTCGAGGACTACGCCGGCGACTTCCACTCCATGTCTGTAGCTGAACAGGCCATCAATGAGCTTATGGGTATCATGTCCCAGATCAAGGGGCTTGTTAACCCGGGTGGCGTTACTGATGTAAACGAGCTTAATAGCACACCTAACGGTCAGTGGTGCAGCGGTCGAGAAGAAGACGTTGCCATGTTGTCCTTCGACAAGCTCAGGGACGTAGCCGGCCTGCAGCAGTACATCGACAAGAAAGAGCGCAGGCTTGCCCGTGCCTTCCTGATGGACACTGAACAGGTTCGAGATGCAGAGCGCGTAACAGCAGAAGAGATCAGGCTTATTGCCCGTGATCTTGAGACTGCACTCGGCGGTGTGTATACACGGCTGGCTCAGACACTGCAGATGCCAATCGCCAACAGACTGATGCAACGCATCGGCCTTGAGATTCAGGGCAACGAGATCGAGCCTATCATCATTACAGGCTTGGATGCACTGTCTCGATCAGGTGATCTGGAGTCTTGGAGGATGTTCGTACAGGACGCATCGTTCTTGGATGGACTCAGCCCAGAGACTAAACAGTATCTGAACGAAGGCAGAATCCTGAAGCACATTGCGGCTAACAACAGCCTTGATCAGTCTATGGCATTCAACACGCCAGAAGAGATGCAGCAGCTTGCTCAACAGAGACAGCAGCAGCAGCAGGACGCACTTGAACAAGAGGTCGCTGTCAAGACTGCACCTGAAGTAGCCAAACAATCCGGAGGACAGTGATTTGTCATTGAGTGACGCTACACCAGCCAATACGAATGAGATGCCTACCCCTAACCCGGAGGCAGATCAACAGCAGCAGGAACAACAGCCTGCAGCAGAACAGCAGCAACAGGAGACATCAGAACAGCCGACGCCTGAAAGCCCGAAGCTACCTGAAGTCAACGAAGAGGCTGCGAAGGGGCCGGACAAAGAACCGGACAAAGACGAGAAGCGAGAAGAACAGAAAGAAGACGATGATCTCCCGTTTGAGCCGACTGGCAACGAGTACATTGACGAGGCGCTAGGCTCTCTCCACGAGGGCGGCGTAGATTTCGAGAAGGCATTCGGTAAGTTCGCAGAGTCAGGTAACGAAGCGGACATCGACATGGCTTACATCGAGTCTGTCATTGGTAAGGCTGCCACCTACGGTATCATGGCCGGCGTTAAGGCCGAGAACCAGAAGATCGAACAGGAGGCTGCGGCCACTGCCAAAGCAGTCCACGAGGCTGCAGGCGGCAAGGAAATGTGGGATGGGGTCTGTGAATGGATCGCATCTGGTAAATCTGGCCTGACGAAAGAAGGATGGGAGCAGTACAACGATATGCTTGCATCTGGTGGCGTACAGGCTGAACTCGCATCAAGGGAGCTATCTCGTATGTATCAACAATCCCCCGGATTCACCCAGCCAACGAATATGTTGCAGGGTGACGCAACGGCTCAGCCTTCGGGCATCGAGCCAATCACTCGCCGTGAGTACGCAGAGAAACTGGAACAAGTTGTCCGTGAAAAGGGTGAGAATAGCCATGAGGCTCAAGTACTCCACAAGCGTCGAGAGTTCGCTCTACAGCAAGGTCTGTAATTTATTTGTGGAACTAAGAAGATAATAAATTAAGGAGAACAACTATGGGTTATCCCACTGATTCATCCGGTCTGTCACGTCCGGGTCAGGAACTAGCTGCTGTAGGCACTGCGGCAACCGTCAATCCCCTGCACATCGAGCAATACGGTGGCATGGTAGAAGGCACCTTCGCTAAGAAGTCCTTCATGCGTTCCTATGTAATGATCAAGCCGATTCGCGGCACTGATACCGTAACCAATGACCGCGTTGGTGAAGCTACTCTGCAGAAGGTCACCCCGGGCGTTCGCCCTGATGCCTCTGTGGCGCAGTTCGATAACGTCAAGATTAAGGTCGATACCATCGTTCTGGCCCGTAACAACGTGGCTCTGCTCGATGACTTCCAAGCACACTACTCCGTTCGTTCTGAGCTGGGTAAAGAGCACGGCAAGACTCTCGGCAAATTCTTCGACGAGGCGTTCATTATTCAGGCTATCAAGTCTGCCTTCATCGTAGCCGCTGCTGATCCGCAGAACCCCGGCGCAGGTGAAACAGCACTGCCTCCGGGCTGGTTCGGCGGCACCAAGGTAACTCTTGGCGCTACTGGCGACGAGTCTGATCCTGATCTGCTGCAGAAGGCTATCGAGGATGTGTGCCAAGGTATCGAAGAGAAGGACGTTGACCTCGACGGTGGAGTGATTCTGGTAGGTCCGGCTGAGTACTACACTCTGCTCCGTAACGACCGCCTGATCAACAGCCAGTACAGCGTAGGTAACGGTGACTTCGCTTCTGGTATGGTTCTGAAGTCTTGCGGCCTCCCGCTAATCAAGACCAACCGTATCCCGAAGGAAGCTATCACTGGTCACTTCCTGTCCAATACCGGCAACGGTAATGCGTATGACGTTACCGCTGAGCAGGGTCGCGTCAAGGCTGTAGTAATGCTGCCGAAGGCGCTGCTGGCCGGTGAGACCATTCCTCTGACCTCCAAGGTTTACTACATGGACTCAGAGCTGCAGTGGTTCATCGACTCCTACCTGTCCTTCGGTGTTACTCCGAACCGTGCAGAGCATGCCGGTGTAGTTGTAGCCGCCGCGTAAGGTAGCGTTTAAGTAAGACCAATAAGGGTCTATCCTCCGGGGTAGGCCCTTTTTTTCGTTTAGGGGCAAAAATTTATGAAGATCACTGAACTTGAGGCAGTAAACCTCATGCGCGGATCAATCGGCAAGGCCCCGGTGAGTTCCATCACATCCTCGAACCCAGACATCCTAGCAGCTCGTAGCCGACTAAGGCAGACTACTCTGGAAGTCCAGTCCAAAAGCTGGTGGTTCAATACGGAAAGCACCGTGACGCTTGTACCGAACACGGCGGAAGAGATCGTTATCCCGAGCCGTGCCCTTGAGGTACGACCGCACGATCCTTTCGCGTATTTGACTACTCGTGGAGATCGCATGTTCGATCCTACGAACAATACATTTAAGTTCAAGTCCTCCCTAGTGGTGGACATGATCGTTCATCTCGATTACGATGAACTCCCATTTGTAGCAGCTAACTACATCCAGTACGAAGCTGCACGTAAATTCCAAGCGGACTTCGACGGTGACCCGCAGCGTGTGCAGGACCTCCGTAGAGATGCTCAGATGGCACTGCTTATGCTGAAAGAGGCAGAGCAGCGGAACCGCAGGAACAATGTATTGCTGAGTGGTGCTTCATTGCGCCTACAGCAAGGTATCCGCCCGAACCGTATGGGTGCCCGCAATCCAACATGGCCCGGAGGCTGACATGGCTAAACGAGTAGATGGTTCCCTCGGCACTTTGCTGCAGGGCATGTCGCAGCAGCCCGACAGAGAAAGGCTGCAGGGGCAGGTCGATGATCTTGAGAACATGACATCAGACCCGCTACGTATGCTGCACAGGCGGCCACCTACTCTGTTTCAGGCGGCTCATACAGCGCCAGACGTAGACCCATCCAAAATATTTGTGCACTTCTACGCACGAGGAGACAATGAGGAGTACATGCTTGTCGTGTACCCCAACGATGGTGATGTCTATGTCTATGGTACTGACGGTGTAGAGTACACCTCAGAAATCAGTGCAGGCATGCAGAGCTACCTTAACACTGCCAACCCGAAAGACTCACTCGCTGCTACTACAGTGGGCGATTACACCTTTATCATCAACAAGAATGTTGCTGTAGAGGGTACGCTGAACGAGGCGGACGAGTGGGGAGACACTAACCCGTCTCGCGTCTCCATCGTGGCTGAGCAGTACAGCAGGGCCTATAAGCTCGTTGTGCGGTATACAGTCGGGGGTGTTGCAAAGACTGCAACAGCAGAGGTCACAACACCGGACAGTACTGCTACAGATGCTGAGCTGGAGGTGAGTGCAAACTTTACACTGAATGCTCTGGTGACTGAGCTTGAGACTGATACAGACTTCGCTGCTAACTTCACAACTTCTGTTGGTGGTAACGAGGCTGTAATGATCCCGGGAGGTAGCGTAGAAAGCTACAGCATTGAAGCAACGGACACCACTGGCGGTGACGCAATGCTCGTTATCAATAACCGGCAGATCGCCAACATCGACGCACTACCGATCCATGAGGAGGCTGATGCTATCTACAAGGTAGTTGGCGGAACCGATGACGCGGACGATTACTACATGCGATTTGATGTTGCTGAGAAGGACGAGGCCACAGGCTCATACTTCCAAGAGGGTACGTGGGTCGAGGCCCAGTACGGCACTGCAGGGCTTACGCAGTCCACCATGCCGCACATGCTTATCCGTGGGGATTCCTTCACGTTTGTTGGCGGTGCTGGCGGTGAGACTGTAGATGGTACTGACATCGACAAGTGGGCTGATCGCCTCGTAGGTGACCAGAACTCTAATGGCCTGCCTGACTTCGTAGACCAGAAGATCGTAGACCTCGCCGTGTTTCAGAACCGGCTGGTGTTCGTGTACTCTGAGGGCGTAGTGATGTCCGTGTCTGGCGACTTCTTTAACTTCTGGAAGAAGACTGTAACCACACTGCTCGACGATGCGCCAATTGGCTTGTCCTCTGCAGGTGTTCAAGTCAACCTCCTACGGTTCGCACAGCTCCACAACCGGGACCTTGTGTTGTTCGCTGATAAGGCACAGTACACTATTCTCGGTAACATTGCAATTACACCACGCACCGCCACCATGACTGAATCAACTCAGTTCGTGATGCAGACTGAGGTGCGACCGGCTGCTTCCGGGCAGAACCTGTTCTTCGCCGTTAATGCCGGCGTGTACTCAGGTGTCCGGGAGTTCTACACAGACAGCGATCTGAACTCAAATAACGCACGGCCTATCACGGTAGCTGTAGACAAGCTGATCCGGGGCCGTATCCGCCTGATGACTAGCTCAACCAACATCAACAAGATGCTTTGTATGGCAACGTCAGGCAGCACTGCGTACCTGTACGAGTATCTCTGGGAAGACACAGAGCGTCTGCAGTCTGCATGGGGCAAGTGGAAGTTCAGGGAGGACCTGTACGTATTTCATATTGAGTTCATCGAAGACCGGCTATCTATACTGTCATACGATCCAGTGAACCTGAAGCTGCATGTCTGTAGAATGGACATCAGCCAAGACGTTACCCAAGAATTCTTCGAGGGCGACATTCTGCTGGACCACAGGACCAAGAAAACCGGGATCAACACAACCATTACAGGGCTCGATCACCTGCCGGAAGACATTAATTTACTCGATGCAGTTCAGGGCGAAGGTTGCCCATACCCGGGCATGCGTATCCCTATCGACTCATGGGACGGCTCAACAGCCACTCTGAGACGAGATATGAACGGAGGTGATGTCTATATTGGGATTAAGTACAGAAGCCTTGTATCGCCCTCTCAGCCCTTTGTACGGGATGATGGTAATAGAGCAATCGGCACGTCGCAGCTAACAATCGGCTCCATGTATATAAACTTCCTCGACTCCGGGGACTTCGATGTAGATGTAGAGGCTGAGTACAGCTACACAGAGCGCAATGCTGGCCGCGTTCTTGGACAGGAGAGCGCAACCATTGGCGACTTCATTCTCACAACTGGACAGTTCCCTGTGCCTGTACGTGCACGTAATGACAGAAGCAGGATCACCGTTCGATCAGATTCCCCGTATCCATTCACCGTCTCAGACGTGGAGTGGGATGGGTTGTTCTACAAGCGCGGTACGCGCATAACCAGACCGTGAGGTAATAACATGGCACTAGGGGCACTCTTCCTCGGGTCAATGGCTTTGCAGGGCGCTCTCGGATATGAGAGCTCCAAGCGCCAAGCCAAGATGGACAACATCCTCGGGGAATATCGACAGAAGATTCAGGCACAGAATAATGCCCGGGCTCGTTCTGTAGGTGACGACAAGCAGACCAATGTAACACTTAATATCAACAGGGCAATGCGCCAGTATGTAAACGCAGACGCGAGTATTGACGTTGCCCGTATTAAATCCAGAGCGGCTTCAGTCGTCAATGCTGCAGCAGCCGGTACAGCCGGTATGTCTGTTGAAGATTCCATCATGGACATCGAACGCAACGCAGCAAAGGCAGAAGCAAATGCAATGGATACACTCAATCAGACAGTTAGTGAGCTTGAGAGGACGCGGAGAGGGATCGAAGCTGAAGTCGCATCGAGACAGACTCAGAATATATTCCTGCCTACTCCTGAGCCTAGTCCTTGGGCCGCTGCTCTTGGCACCGGACTGGACATGGCAAAGCAGACCTACGGAAAGACTTGGGATTTCGAGTCAGCAGGCTTCGAGCTTAGCGACATCGGAGACTATGCAAACCGGAACCTCGGTATCGGAAACTAACTTAAACAACTCGGAGGTGCGAATGGCACAAACACCACAACGCGGAGGCGTCCGTGATCTCAACGCGGAACGTGCTGCCGAACAGGGCCGGAACCAGATGGTCCAAGCGGTAGACACATTCGCACCTGTCCAGAGTACAGTCTTCGGACAGACGCAAGTACAAGGTAACCGACTGCTAAGCTCTCTCGCCAAATTCGGCACAGAGATAGGCGCAGTGGAGATGGAGAAGCAGGCCAAGGCTAACTTCCTGCAGGGGCAGACGATGAGAGCTGCCGGCGAGGAGATGGCTGAAGGTGTAGCTCCTCCTACCCGTCGTGGCTACAAGGCAATGGATGCCAAGATCAAGACTCAGGAGTGGTACGCTGAACAGAAGCGTATGATCGACGAAGGGGAGAACGAGATTGATCCTCTGGAATATGGCTCGACTGTAGCCGGCAGGATCAAGGGCATGCTCACTGGTGATCGTGAGCTGGACAGCATGATCACAGAAGCTGCCCTGCCCCTTGTATCTGAGCTTGGCCGGTATCAGACCGACGCCAATGTAAAGCGCCGCAGGGCTGATGCTATTGCACAGACTACTGCTGATGTCACTGGCAGTATCCGCTTGCTGAAAGAAGCACAGAAAACTGGTGATGTAAAGGGTGAAGCCAACGCAAGAACCAGAATGCTGAATGCACTAAAGATGCCGGTGATCTCTGACCCTGCACTCAGACAGCAGACCTATGCTGACGTAGCTGCACTTGGGCTAGACATGGGTGACCCCACTGCATTGAACTATGTAAGAGATCAGGGTATTCAGTTCAGCCCGGAGCAGGAGCGCAAGCTGCTTGCTGCAGAGACGCGGTACACAACCAACAAACGCGGTGAGCTTGATACAGCGTATCAATACGACCTCGCTGACCTTGAGGCTGGTATAAGCACTGCGTCCTCTGTACTTGAGGTACGGGAGATGGCTGCACAGTTCCAAGAGCAGTGGCCCGAACGCAAGACCAACGACTACTTCGCAAGCCTTGAGGGCAAGTGGAGAGCAGCTAAGAACAAGAACATGCTGATTAGTGTCCGGACAGAGGATTACCAGAACGGTGATCTGGCTAAGGTCCCGGGCATGACCAACAAACAGCACCAAGAGGTTGTACGTACAGTAGAGGCCGAGATCGAGAACAACCCAGAGCTTACCCCTGAGCAGAAAGAACGCCAGAAACAGTCTCTATGGTCCGACAACAATGTAGTGCACGACGATAAGAAGACCCGCTGGGATGCTGGATTCACAAACCCGTTCAACGATGACGGCACAGTTAACCCGGATTTCGAGGCAACCTATTCTGAAACAGTCTCGTACTACAGAAAGAATCCCGATCTGGCAATGAAGCACCTGAGCGCAGAGAATCGCGCCAAGTTCAAGAACATCTACAACCTTAGTGAGTACGGTGGAATGGCTCTGCGTGATGCAGCGGCTATGGTACGCACGAACAAGGAGAACGCCCGAGAGCTGACTTCTGACGAGCGCACTGACATGCGGAAGCGTGTTACAGAAGAAGTAGA
The DNA here is from genome assembly GCA_041595875.1 of Coriobacteriia bacterium. GTDB lineage: Bacteria > Actinomycetota > Coriobacteriia > Anaerosomatales > Anaerosomataceae > UBA2279. The sequence goes on along the minus strand of JBFHJN010000015.1, from coordinate 23,892 downwards.
CACGGTGATGGGTAAAGGGTTCTTCAATGCCCGTAGCTGGACAGATGCTATCGGCGTCACTACTCCTATCCGCAACGAGGGCATGGTACGTGAGCGTATCACTCGGCTGTCAGAAACCTACATGCAGACAGGCTACACTGATCCAGAGGCTGCCGTAGAAGCTGCCCGTATTAAGATCATGGAAACACATGAGCAGGTCGGTGACTCGCTTATCTACAATGGTGGGCAGAGCCTAGCCTCTCGTATGAACATTGGCGACAAGCAGCTGGAGGGCGCAATCGAATACCAGAAGAATGCAATCCTTGAAGCAAACCCAGACTTCGATGGCGATAATCTTGTGCTTATGGGCGATCCCCTAAGCAACGCCCTTATGTTCGGTAACCTGAACGAGAACGGGGTAATCTCTGATGTTGTGTCTGTTGACCTACAGGCAGCCGGCGCAGCTTACCATGCTGACGTACTGGTTCCAAAAGACGCGGCACAACTGCGTGAAATGGGAGCAGCAGAGAAAGAGCAGGCCAGAAAGATGAAGCTCATGGAAGAAGCCGTTAACACCGGCATCTACACAGAGCAGGAAGCAGAGGCCGCACTATCGAACTGGCTGGGATCGTTCGTACTTGAGTCCCGGGTGGATGCCGCCATTGAATCTGAGCAGGAGCCGCTACGTGCTGACCTGCGTGATCAGGCTCTAGCCAGCGGTACACTGCAGCAGGACGTTGCGACCGGTAAGCGTACACAGGAAGAAGTAGATCGTTTGATCAATACCATGATTGATACCAAGCTGGAGATGGACCGTAACGAGGAGCACCTTGCTCGAAAGGCCATGAAGTCAAAGGTGATCAAAGAGAAGGGGCTCAGAAGCGACGAGGAGTTCGAGTCGTGGAAGCGTACCCGTGATGCCACCCGTAATCAGAATACCCCAGAGCAACAGCGATTGCTTGAAGCCGGGAAGCTGGACGAATACCAACTCAGCCGCAACCCGGACCTCCCGAAGACGCCACGAGCTGATTCACCGGAGGCGTTCGCAGAGGATGCACTGATGACTACCCGTGCCCTGCTGGCGGACACCGAGATTTTCCCTGAAGTAGCTGCTGCACAAGCGGCACTGGAATCAGGGTGGGGCTCATCTGTTAAGGGTAACAACTACTTCGGCATCAAGGGCGACGGACAGAAGTTCATGACTCATGAGATCATCGACGGTAAGCGTGTGAACATGGTGGACAACTTCAGAAAGTTCAACAGCTTCCCGGAGGCTGTGCAGGGCTTCAGAGACTTCCTCTATGAGAACCCGCGATACAAGAGAGCTCTTGCTGCAGAAAGTCCGGAAGAGCAGGCCAGAGCCCTGCAAGAGGCAGGCTACGCCACTGATCCGGAATACGCAGAGAAACTTATCAGCATTATGAACCAACCACGTTTTAAATAAGGAGGCTATATGGCCGATGTAACAGAGAATGTCGAACAGCAACAACAAGACCCTGCTGCGTCGGCCCCTTCTTGGATGAAACGCTACACTCAAGTGGAGCCCGAGGAGCAATCCCCGGGTTTCTTTGAGACTGTAGGTGCAGGTTTCCGAAGGGAGAACCTCGCATACAATGTACTTGATTCCTTGGCATCCGAGAAGCCAGAAGACATTGACTTGTCATACCGCTTCGAGGAGCACAAGGACGAACTTCTTCAAGGACTCCCTGAGCACATGCATCCAAGCATTGCCCGGGAGGCTTCGCTGGACGCAGCCCGTTACGAAAGACAGCGGGCATTAGACGATCTAGCTGACCAACAGATTATTGCAGACTCGGGATTCACAGGCATCACAGCCAGCTTCATTGGCGCTGTCCTGTCTCCTGAGAACTATGTGCCGTGGACTGCTGCGGCAAGCTGGACCAACAAAGCTAACCGAGCAGCTAACGCTGTACGGCTTGGCTTGGTTACCAGTGGAACCGCTGCCGGTGCAGAGACTGTACTGGCTGCAAACGACTACACGAAAGATGGCGAAGACATCCTGTACGCAGGTACATTCGGCTTTGTGCTTGGTGGTGCTATCGGCGCTGCTGTGAAGCCGAAGGTCCCGGGTGCACCTACCCGTGCCGCCGACGATGCTGCACGTCCTGCTACTGAAGCAGCGGCCTCTGCCGCTGAAGCTCCTACAGGCGTCCGTGAGGGCGTTACAGACCTGACTGATGTGTACGGTCCTCCTAGACCGCAAACAGTCACCAGAGACGCTGTAGTGTCCACAGGACGCAGAGCTGAGCGCCGGACAGGACCCATTGAGGTATCTGCCCGTATCGAGGCTGAAGAGGTACTGGACTCGTTGCCCAATCTCCAGACAGTAAGTAAGGCCAAGAGAGCCCGAGTACAGGAAGATGTAGCTCGTCAGCTCGGCAGGCTAGACCCAGAGGCCAACGTAGGCTCTGACATTGCCGAGCGTCTGGATGAGGCTTATAGCTTCGCAGGTATTGATCCTCGTGGAACCAAGACAGTCACAATTAGTGAACGTGTCGCTGGCTCGTGGGATGATCTACAGGCTGACATGAAGACCGCCAGCCAGAAGCTAAGAGATGACATGGACCGTAAGCTGGTTGAGGATGCTGTATTGTCAGCCGATGATTCTGCCGGTGCAATGCGGAACAGGAACTATGAGCCGCAGATCGTAGACACCTCCGGTACAGAGGATGACATTCTGGATGCCGCAAACGAATGGGCATCAAGCAACCGCATTAAAGAAAGGCTGGATGCTGACCTGACCAATACGGCTGCAGTGAAGAGCAAGATTCTGTCTAGTGACTTCACACGGCTGATGAACCATCCCTCCAACGTAGTTAAGCGTATCGCTAATGACTTGCTTGAGGGCGGTACAGGTACACTGGGCCGGCAGAACTCAGCCGCCATGTATAAAGATATGTACGAGCGTAGAATCCTGTCACGCGGAATGATCCCGCTGAACGAGGAAGCTGCTGCATGGGCCAAGGAATCCGGATATAACTTTTGGAAGAGGAACTTCCATACCGAGGCCCGGGCCAAGTTCGACCGTCAGGTACGAGAGGTTCTGGAAGCTAGGACAACTGGTCGGGAGACGCAGATCACTAATCCCCGTGTTATTGCTGCTGCCGATAAGTGGGATGAGATGATGGAAGAGGCTCTGAACATCGGCAAGAAGTCTGGCTGGGAGGCCATGCAGGACATTCCAACTCGCAAGGGCTATGTACCTCTGCAGTGGAGTGGACAAGCTATCCTCCGTGCAGGAAAGCGTAAATCAACAGCATTGATCAGCCGAGGTTACCAGTCCGTTGACATCCCGAAAGAGATGGCCGACGAGATTGCAGCCGCTGTAGTTAAGCGGGCATTGGACGGTACTGCTGGAGTAGATACCAACATCGCCGGCCTTTTGCAGAAGAACCAACGAGGACAACTCCGGACGGCTCTGGAACAGATGGGCCTGAAGGATGATCAAATCAACGGCATGATGAGGGTACTGGATGCACGAGAAGCGAAGGCTGGACCCAGCTTCACAAAGGGCCGTACCAAGATTGATCTGAACCAGCAGGTGAATGATCTGTCCCTGATTGACCTCGTTGACAACGACCTGAACGCCATTGCGTCCAAGTACGCGAGGGATGTATCAGGTCGGTCGGCTATGGCGAAGAAGGGCTTCACGAACGACACGATCTGGAACACATGGAAGTCTGCAGCACTGAAGGACAATGCCCGGGCACAACAACTGGCAGAAGGTCAAGACGATAACCTGTCAGAGTTCCTTGACGACATCAAATCGTATTTCACAGCTACTCCCATCGCTGGAGGTATTAACAAGAATGCGCGGCGCATTCAGCAGATGGCCGCCATCTCCTCGTTGGGTATGGTAGGCGCAGCACAGCTTGCGGAGCTTGGTACTGTCGTAGGCCGACTGGGCCTCAAGGCGGCTGCTAAGAACCTCCCTGTGGTAGACGACATTGTAACCCTAGCAAGGACACCAAAGAAGGCCGGCAATGTTATAGACGAGCTTAGGCCGCTTCTGGGCGACTTCGACTACGATCATCTGCTGTACCGTCCTGATATTGTCATTGATGATAAGATCAGCGGGGCTATGGACCTTACCACCTTCGGTAAGGTTCTGGATAAGGGACTGGGACGCGGTAGTGTGATGCTTGGTTATGCCAGCGGTATGAACACAGTTCGGCACTTCGAGCACCGTATGGCTGCAAAGATGATGATCAATAAGTTCGCTGATCTGGCTGTGAATCCTGAGAAGCTGGCCAAGTCTGCTGCACGGATGGAAGACATCGGCATGGACGCAAAGCAACTGCAGGCTGCTATTGCACAGATCAAGAAGCACGGAGTATTCGACAGCAATGGAACGCTGACAGAGATCGGGCTTACGAAGTGGCCAGAAGAAGTCGCTGAGCAGTTCGCTATCGCTATCAACCGCCACACGGCTCAGGTAGTACAGCGACAGCTTGCCGGAGAAGCCTCGAACTGGATGCACAAAACCGTAGGGTCATTGTTGACCCAGTTCAGGAACTTCCCGATGGTTGCCTTCGAGAAGCAGCTCCTACGCAATCTACGATTTCACGACCAAGCCACCATGAGCACTATCATGTATGGCTTTGCTGTATCGTATGGCGTACAGTCGATTAAGGCTGCGCTGTCAGGAGACGAGCGGACACAAGAGGACCTGATTAAACAGACAGTGAATTACATGGGTATGGCATCTGTACTGCCTGAGATTGGCACTGTGACAAACCAACTTGGCCTTGCTCCTGACGTACTAAACACTCGGAAGATGGGCCACACCGGTAACCGTGTTGATGAGTTCGACATCATCGACTTCATCCCGGCTGCTGGTCAGATTAACAAGATTGCCAAGGCCGGTGCACTGCCGGGTAAGGTAATCTCTGGCGATGTGTCAGATGCAGATATTCGAGGTGCCTATATGGCACTGCCTATGAGTACAACGATCTTCGGCAAAATGCTCCTTCAGAGTATGCTGGAAGAATAAACTAGGGGCCTCCGGGTCCCTTCAATTTTTGGAGGAATCCTATGGCCTTTTCTGTGAATACCCCAGTAGGTGACGGCGTAACCAAGCAGTTCGCTGTTAACTTCACGAACGGGCTGTTCTCTCGGGACAGCGTTCACGTATTTGTAGAAGGTGAGGTAGACGGGCTCGGTGAGCCAATTGAGCGCACCTTCACCTTCATTAACGACGGGCTCATCGAGCTTGATGGTGCTGCACCTGCCAACGGTGCCACTGTAGAGATTCGTAGAATAATGGACAAGAATGGGCCGGCAGTAGATTTTGCAGACGGCGAGATTCTCACTGAGGCGACAGCAGACCGTGGCCTCGATCATCTTATTAACTCCATACATGAGCTATTGGATGGGTATGGTTTCTCTAGTCTACGTACCGCAATAAACATGAACTCTAATCCCATTACAGGGCTAGAGGATGTGATACTTGATCCCACTTCAGCAGTATCTCGTGCAGGCGCTACTGCACTGGTTGAGCAGATTTTACAGGCTGCTGATCTAACTCCGGGTGGCGGTGTGGGGTATTTAGATACAGTGGCAGAATTAAAGAATACAAGCGGCTTATTCGACGGTCAGCAAGTATTCGTACTGGGTGTATCAGATTCCTCTGGTCTCATTCATGTATACTGGGATTCAACTAGCACAGCCACAGCCGACGATGTTGATGTGTTTTCTGTGGCTGGTGCTGGTGCTGGACGTTGGATTACTACAAAGATACATACAGAGGTAGGCGAACACTCGGTACAGGAGTCCATCAACCGTTTCACTCGAAACACGTCTGGACAAGGCTCCGACCTAATCGCCCACACCGGCACCTCTGACACGGTGACTGAGGCGCTGGATAAGCGCACCATCTACGTTGGGAGTGTGGCGGAGCTTGAGAGCTTGCCATCTCCGATAACAGGGCAGATGGCAGATGTACAAGGAGGGAAGTTTCTCTATACAGGGTCAGATTGGGAGCCCAAAAACCATATCCCTATAATGGCATGGGATGCTGCCGGAGATGGAGTAGCAGATGATACCCAGCCAGTTTTGGATGCTGTTAGCTCTGGCTATCCGATTGATTGGCAAGATAAAGAGTACCGAACCACGGATGGGATAGCGGCAACACTTTCAAAAGACATTAACTGGAAGTCCTCCGGCGCAGTTATAAAACTGGATTCAGCGGCCCCGGTTGAGTCCGTCGTTATTTGTGATATTACTGGCGGCTATCAAAGCATTCAGGGAAAGCTGACGTTCGATGCGAACAATAATGCCTATGCCGGTTGTGTGTTTGAAAACCCCAGCGAAGCGGCCTACCCGGAAGGGTACGCTACTTTTGAGGCAACGGGACTTAGCGCCCGCAACGTGTACCGGTCTAGTACAGACTTTCCGCGCGGCGAGGGTATCCTAATTAGAGGCTCGTTTGAGAAGGTTATCCTCACCGACCCCGAGGTCAACTCGGTTAAGATGGCCGCAGGTGCCGGTGTGGCGTTCAGCGTCGGGGTGGCTGGCATTGCGATTGTTCGTGGTCAGGGCGCGCGCGGATTCCCGGTTTATTCCAAGCTGGTTAACCCGGTAGTCCGCGACGTGTTTTCGGAAGATGATACCTATGAGCTTGATCAGGATGGTTGCAAACTATTCGGGGCCGCTGACGAGGCGGGCTCGATGTTTACGCATTTTGACGTGGAAGGCGGAGCCTTCGAAAACTGCTACGGGCGGTCCATTAAGGGGCAGACCCGGACGGGCCGAGTAGCCGGGACAGTATTCAAGCGGAACGCAGGCTTCGCCAGCCGCGTAGGAAATCCTGAAATTGATTTTCAGACTGGGGAGGGCGACGTTACTGATATAACTGGGTATTACGATGGCTACGTCCCCGGCACCATGGTGAACCAGGCCGGCTCAGAGCACCATCTGACGTTCGGGACTGTTAAAGCCGTAAAAGCATACATAAGCGGCGCGGCACCCTCACTGCCTGCCGTCGTAACTACCTACCCAAGAAGTAACGACTTCACCCAGCATTCAACCGCCAGTGACATCGCTGTACAGGGCTCCGTAGACTTTTTTGCAAAAATTAACACGCCTGATAATAGCGCCGTTTTTGACTTGCGAAAAGCCGTCGCCACTGAAGTCGTGGAGGCGGGCGTCGAACTCCGTTCTAGCGGCAGCGGGTCGTTGTTTGGTGCAAGCGTTAATATGGAAAACGTGCGTAACTACGGCGGCGACGTTTTGCTTATCGAGGACCGGATATCGGGCGTTTTAGCAACCGCGCGCGGCAGCCAAAATAACTGTAGCGGCTTTTTGACTAGCCGACGGCATAACCTTGGCGACCCTAAGCAGGAAGTAACCAAGGTTAAAAAACTGGCGGGCGATTACGTTAGCGGCGGGGTTCAGAGCATGTACTCCGAAACTATAGCCGACGGCGCGGAGTTTGGGTTTCCCGCACACGGGTTTGAAGGCGTCGCGATTTGCCTTCTTATTGCCGGGAACAACAACAGGAGTACAGCCGGGTTTGCTAAATCCTCTTTCGGGACAACGGAATTCTTTAAAGGGGATCAGGTGGAAATTGCAGGACCTTCAAGCACGTCACCACCTGCCACTGGTAACTGGAAGGTGTGGGCAGAAGGTGGCATCGACGGGCGTACATTTGTTCGTAACGATTCGGGAAGCAGTAGGCAAGTTACGCTGTTTTACTTTGGATAGGTAAAGGCTTCATGACAATCCACCCCGGACAACTAAGAGAGTACGTGATCAGGCCGGTATTTCGTCTGCTTACTTTAATCTGTTGAATACACAATAAATAGGAGGCGGTGTGCTTAAACAAGCAGTAATTGAGTACATCGCTCCCGCAGTGGCCGCTGCCACTTTGGGGGTGGTGGGTACTTTTACAGTCGGACATTCAGAACGAATCTCGGTTCTTGAGACTGAAAACGAGAATGGTACTGAGGTCCAAAGAGAACTGGTACGTAAAGTGGACAACCTGACCCGGATAATGGTCAAGGTTGAAACCAAGTTAGAGGAGCGTGAGAAATATGAGCAAAGGTCACGTTGATGAACTCGGCAAGCTGCACGGCAAGCTGACGAAGTATTACAACCAGCGGCTCGACAGCATTCTACTAGATTCGCAGAAGGACGATGAGGACGACGACAACTTCGTTATGCCCCTGTCGCCGGCTGAGCTGACAGCCATGAACAACTTTTTGAAGCAGAACGAAGTGACTGCAGATCGGGAGACAGACGGTGAGCTGTCTGAGGTACAGAAGAAACTGAAGGAGATGCGCGAAAACGGCAAGAGCAAGCTGCGCGCAGTAGGAGAATAATATGGCTGAAAAAGAAACTGGGGCATTAGCCCTGCAGAGATGGTCTGATCTGAAAGCCCTGCAAGACTACTACCCCCGTTTCAGTGACTTCCTGTACGACGGGATCACTCAGCTCATGGGGTTCACCTGCACAGACATACAGCTCGACATCGCAGACTTCATGGACCTCGATCCGAACCCTTTCAAGATGATTCAGGCGCAGCGAAGTCAGGCAAAGACGACCATCGCCGCATTCTACTGCGTATGGAATCTGATCCACGATCCAACCAAACGCGTCCTTATTTTCTCTGCCGGCGCTACCATGTCCAGCGAGATCAGTGGGTGGATCATTCAGATCATCTTGAGCTGGGACATCCTCGCCCCACTAAGGCCAGATCGTCAGGCCGGCGACCGTGCAGGTATAGATGCGTTCGACGTGCATCACTCACTCAAGGGTCCTGAGAAGTCTCCCAGCGTAGCCTGCCTTGGTATCGAATCGAACATGCAGGGTAAGCGGGCAGACATTCTGCTGGCTGACGACATCGAGTCCAGCAAGAACTCTAGAACTCCGATTCAGCGTGAGAAGCTGATGCACTACAGCCGAGACTTCACATCCATCTGTCAATCAGGTGAGATTTTGTACCTCGGTACACCGCAGTCAGGCGACAGTATTTACAACAGTCTGCCCGGTCGTGGTTTCAAGATCAGAATCTGGCCCGGTCGATACCCCACAGAGGAAGAGCTGCCCGGGTACGGAGATAATCTGGCACCCCTCATTCGCAAGCGGATCGAGAATAACCCCTCACTGCAAGAAGGAGGCGGACCAAGTTTGAACCGTGGTAAGCCCACTGATCCGGTCTTGCTCCCTGAAGAACTTCTGGTCAGCAAAGAGCTTGACCAAGGCCCTTCGTACTTCCAACTGCAGCACATGCTCTGTACTGATCTCACGGACCAAGAACGGTTCCCGCTGAAGATCAGGAACCTGCTGGTGTACCCGCTTGATCTTGAGCAGGCCCCGGGCAAGTTCGTGTGGCAGCCTACACCAGATCATCTTGTGAACCGGGCAGCCCAGTCAGCATGCACTGAGGACTTCTACCGTGCAGTCCCTATTGGCAACGACTTCTTCGAGTACACGCATAAGCTGATGTACGTTGACCCTGCTGGCGGTGGCCAGAACGGAGACGAGACTGCATACGCTGTGGTGTATGCGTTGAATGGTTACCTATTCCTGATGGACGTCGGGGCATTCCCGGGCGGCTACTCAGAGGATGTGTATGCAGGGCTCAGCGCAGTACGTGATGCCTTTAATGTCAAAGAGGTGTGCGTGGAGGAGAACTACGGCAAAGGCGCATTCGCTAAGCTGTGGCACCAGTTCGATCCCACCATTGGAGCTATCGACGTTTACGAGTCAGGCCAAAAAGAGCTGCGTATCATTGAGCGTCTTGAAACAGTTATGTCCCGGCACAGGCTCATTATCAACGAGTCGCTGCTGCAGAAAGACGTTGAGTTGTGTAAGAAATACCCCACCGAGAAGCGAAGCGTATATCAACTGTTCTTCCAGATTCAGAAGATCACGCGGGATAAGGGGGCGCTGATCCACGATGACAGACTTGATGCCCTTGCCGGCGCAGTCCGTCAGCTCATGGACATGATGCAGGTGAATGAAGATCAGGCCATTGCCGAAAAGCGTGAACAAGAATTCAATGACTGGATGCGGGACCCGTTCGGGACCGGCGTTAATCCGTACAACTTGTCGCCTAGCATGGGACCGAATATGCTGGCGAAGATACGCAATCCACTAAGCAGGAGAAAATGATGCCAGAGAAGACTTTTAATATCAAGCAGCGGATCGAGGTTTCTGACCTCCCCCGGGATACCATGAATCAACTCCCCGGCATCCGAGTCAAGCTGGTGCAACTTCGGAACTCTGCACGTCTGAGCCCGAGCAAGGCCCAGAAACTGAAGGACACTCTACAGTTCCTCCTAGACAGCCTCTCAGAGCCTGCTGACGAAGAGGAACAAGTACCAGCTACCACGGCCCCAGTTCCTGCTGAAAAGCCTGTACAGAAAGCCAAGGGGGCTCGTAGGGCTACATCCAAGGTAGACAAGGCGAAGGTATGAAATGGCTTATCGTATTACTGATCTCCTTCTCTATGCTCGGTGGCTGCTCCGCAAATCCCTTAACCGGGAGTACGCAGGGGCAGGAAACCTCGCAGGAGCAGGAGACGGCCCTGAGAGTCTCTGCACGGGACGTTCAGGAGCAGAGCAATACCAACACAGCGGTTACCACGAACGAGTCCTCACAGGAGGCTCAGACGGCCACAGGAGCCGCTGTTAAATCTGATCGTATTGATTCAGTGACCTCTGAGGTGCTGAACACAACCAATAACGACATTCCAATCTGGTGGTTCATTGTGGGCTCACTAACGCTTGGTATGATCCTACCACAACCGAGGTTTATCCGATGGCTATTCTGAGAAGCGAATTCCCCGTAACTGAACTGACACCTGCACTGGACATCCGTAAGGAGCTCAGCCGGGTGCATACCGTAATTAATCGCAGCACTGTAGAGCGCGGTCGGCAGATCGAGAATGAGGTGGCCAGTATCTCGGGCACTACCCTTGAAGCACCCGCTGATGCAGTGGTTCCCTCTACTCTGGCCGTGTACGCGACGTATCCTGAACTCCGGGACTTCAAGCGGGCACACAAGATCGCTGACGACTTCGCTGCTGCCCATGGTGGTGACGAGGTACAGGCAGACATTCTGGCTCAGGTCGAGTATCTGCTTGGTGAGCAAGGCTGGGTAGTACCATCGTAATCTGACTGGGGCCTCTGCCAACAGGTACGCCCTTCTCTATAGGAGGCAGTATGAAAGATCAACACAAGAAGATCAGCGGGTATCGTGACCTCACTCAAGAGGAGATCGACCTCATGAACAAAGCGAAGCGACTGGAAGCTGAGGTGCTTGAACTGCACCGCGAGGTAGGAGTAAAGATTCTGCAGCAGTACCGCCTAGCGAACTCTGAGGAGCATGTTCGAGCTGAACGGGCACAGGCACAGCGTTGGCATAGTATCGCCTGTACAGACATCGAGACGGGGTTTATGGCCCTAGTGCGGTCAGTGGCTCAGCCGCAGCCATATAAAGGCTAAATGTTTTAACACCTCAGACATGCGAGGGGGTAATTCACAGACCGAGGCGCTGCGGCTTCCCCCATAGGGGCCTCCCGGCTCCCTCTCAGCTACACGCGTACCTCTTGACGCGACACGCAGGCGACACGCGTTCGCGTAAGAGACGCTGGCTCTGCTGGGCTCTCTCGTCGCCTACAAGGCACGGCAACGGCTACCCTGTAGGATTGCATAGGCTCCACCGGTATATGGGCACAGAGACAGCGAGAGTAGACAAGAGGAGCATGGTTAGTACACACAGATAGACAGTGAGTACGCAGTGAGTACGCAGTGAGTACGCAGTGAGTACGCAGTGAGTATGCAGACAGGGGACAGTGAGTAGATAGGCAGTAGACAGAGATAGAGCTACCGGTAGCGCCTTGCCTTCTCAATGAGAGAGAGAGCGAGGGAAGCGGTTAGTATCTATCTCACGTCTATCTCATCTTTCGTCTATCTCACGCTTATCGTTACTTCCTGATACTTCCTGATACTGCTCTTGTACTGCTACAGAACTACTATAGAACTACCGGTAGCTCTGCTGTAGTGCTATAACATACTGTTCTGTATACGTTTTATTTAACCCTCACTGTAGAAGAGAAGAACACTAGAATACTCTTTCTTCAATACTTTCTTTAATACTTTCAGATACTTAGCCTTAGTGTTGTATCTGTATATAGAATCAGTAACCTAGTAATACCAATAGAATCAGTATGTTATACAGTGGATAGATACATTATAGAATACAGAATCTATATAATATCTATATAAATCAGATAGATAGATGAATAGTAATAGATACAAGAAGCGTATCAGATAGAATAAAATGAATAGAATCAGATAGATACAATGGTAGATAGACAGCATAAAGACTGTAGAACTGCCATAGAACTACTGTAGAACTAACGTATCTATATGAATCTATTGAAGAATTGAAGAAAGTTTATAAATAATCGTTGAAAAGGCTTGCAAGCGGATAGAACTATCTGTAGAGTGCGAATCATCCAATACGGATACGCTCTTTAACAACTAGCTTACCTCCTGACTCCCTGAGTCAGTACCTTCAGACAATACATAATAGTTATCTGAGGGCAGGCCAGAAACTGAACTGCTATTAAAGGCAGACACTCAGAAACGACAGTCGCACTGATTCACATAGGGAGTTCAGAAAGTCTAACTTTCGTAGTTGACACAAGGTAAGCAAGTGTGAGAGAGTAGGTACATCGACTAGTGAAGCAAACGGCTTCACCGACTGGCGAACACTCGGTCACTCTTTAACAATTCGGGATTCAAGAAACACTGTTCTAGTGTATCTCTCACTTAGGCGAGGTGCGTCCAGAACTGCAGACCAAGCGGGCATTACGATGCCATAGCATTCTGCCTTAATCTGTGCATTATTTTCTGAGTGTAAACAGCCGGGATGAGAACGGACACAATACGGGACAGTCAAGTATAGAATCTCGTTCGGGAATTGCCCTGCAGACATGAGGTGTCGTGAGCCGTATTCAATACACAGCAGGGACTATTGCGTCTTGGTTGAGAGACTAGGGCGCTATAGACTGAGCATTCATCCGAGTGTTCAGTCTTATAAACTTCTCTCAAGTACAGGTGAATTATGTCTATTCAAATGACTTTCAAAACCGTTAAGCAACTAGATACCGCTATTAATCAGATCATCGTTGGTGCAAAGAATCAACGTGAGATGATACAGCAAATCGCTATCGGTATCGTAAGCCATGCAGCCGGCAAAGGCTCTGGCAACGTAACACGAGCTAAGAAGCTGGTTGACGGCCTCGGCAACGGTGTGCGCTGTGATTCGTTGGTTCAGTGGTTCGCTAAGGTCGGTATTAACTTTGATGAAGAGGGCAACGTGTCTTTGGATAAGGAGATGCTTACCGTTGAGAATTTCAACGATGCCAAGGCGGTTATGTGGTGTGACGTGAAGAAGGCCACTCCGTACAAAGGCTTTGATTTCAAGGCAGCACTGGTTAAGCAGTTGAAGCAGGCTTATCAGGCCCGTGAAAAGGCACAGGACGCAGAAGTAGCCAGTATTGTGCACATGACTGCGGCTGAGCTGAAGGCGCTGGAGCAATTCGTCCAGAGCCAAGTGGGCGCTGATAACATGCCCAAAAAGCCGGATTCGCTAAAGAAGAATCAAGGCAACGCAACAGCGGTAGCCAAGAAGGCTGCGTAAGCTCCTGAGATAATCAGCAGTAGGTTTAATAGGATATAACCCCTCACTGTAGAAGGTACGACTATGCTGTCGTACACATACTAGGAGGGGTACACCCATGCGAGTAAGAACCAAACGTTATGATACGCTAGTAGTACATGAGGACGGCACTATAATCGGTGCCTATGGTAGACCAATACGGGGCGGATTAGCTTCAATCGGATATAGGCAGGTTAAATGCCGAGGCCGGTGTTTGTATGTTCATAGGCTCGTCGCTGAGGCGTTCCTGCCAAACCCAGAAGGCCGGGTAAATGTAAACCACAAAGACGGGAACAAGCTAAATAACCACGTTTTAAATCTGGAGTGGGCCACACCGGCAGAAAACAATAGTCATGCCTATGCTACAGGTTTACAGCCTAGCGGCGAGGATAATCCGAGGTCGAAATTGACAAACGAGGACGCCACCAATATTAGGGAAAGCTATAAAAACAAGTATCGCGGCTGGAGACGAGACACAGCCACGCGCTACGGTGTGTCCGAAAGGGTTATATATCAGATAATCAAGGGCATTACGTACAAGACGTGTTAAATCCACTACAGCAGCTCAGGGGGCTCTGTCATGCTAAGTAGAGATGATTTCACAATCAAACGCAGCCCAGCCCGTGTGTGCTGGTGGATCATGTTCCGTGGTCAAATGATTGAGACTGCGAACACTCGAAACGAAGCAGCGGAGAAGATTGAGCAACTCCGCAAGGTAGGTTGATATGGTAGATGCAAGGCGTCATTCTATCGCCGTTCACTTCCGCAAATTCGAAGACGGTGACGTTCTGGCCTTGTGGGACGACGGTGAGGGCTTTGGCTGGGTGAGTAGCTATCAGCACGAAGGACAGCATAGCTATGCCAGCGGGGAGCTTATCGTAGAACTTGAAATAGCAACAGCAGACGAGTACGCTCCGCTACTGCAGGAGCTTGAATCCATTGGTTACGATGTAACCGTTGTCGAATAGGTGCAGCCATGAGAAAGATCACACGAGACGCAGTGAACGCCTTCAGGAATAACGAGAAGTTCAGGCGGGACAATACCGAGGTTCGGGCGGACGATAACGGGACTGTACTTTTCCTGCATGGTCACTGTATCGCCATGCGAGATCGGACAGGTATCCTGAAAGTACGGGATGCTGGGTGGCAGACACCGACCACCAAAGAACGGCTGAACGGCCTACTGTCTACCATGGGCTGTCAAGGTGTCTACCAGAAGGATTTCACATGGTACTGGGACGACGGCACTTTATTTGGTGCCGGGTGGCAGGAGGCGAGGCCATGTCTGGTATAACCTATCCGCTGCTTGCTGCACTGTGCCTTATGGGCGGCTTCCTTGTCTGGTACTCTGAGTGCTGGAAGGTAAGGGGGCCGGCTCTTTTACGGTACTACGTGCACTGCAGGAACTTCTGCATTGGCGTGTGCATTGGCCTCGGCCTCTGGCTCTGCGTCGTCGGTTTTCTCTGGGATATAGGGGCATTCCGTGCCGGTAGCTGAAATCATACCTGCACTGGCGCAAGTTGGTGCTCCGTTAATCGTCGCTGGTCTGGTATACTGGGCCTGTTTCTTTCGATTCTAGTGTGTTGAGGTGAGCTATGCTTATTTCAGGTGTTATTGGTAAGGTTATGAGGGCAGCGGGAGAGAAGCCGCTGCAAAGAGATGAAGCTCTGGCTATGCTGGGCTCTGGTGAATGCCGGGTAATGATCCGAGTGGAATCCAAGACTGACGAGCCGGGGAAGCGCATAGGTGCCTATACCAGCGGGGCAGTTGACCGCTGCATCCACTGTGTTCTAGGCGCAAACGACGAGGCATTGAAGGACACTCACCCTACACCTAACAACGATGTAGGTTTGGTCGGTCCTTGGCTGTACCTCTGCGACGAGGGTGCAGCCGGGAACTACCTGTTCGGCTTCAGTAAGTTCAGCCAGTACAAGAACTGGTTCTTCATTGAAGACAACCTGAAGGACGAGGAAGAATACTCCGTGCTGGCCGTCTATATCGTCTCGAAAGAGTACAGCCATTGCGGACAGTTCCAGATGATCGCCCACAAGGATGAGATGATTCACCTCATGGATTTACCAATGACATACAAGCTTGACGCAACCCTGCAAGAGCTGTTCGATAAGCAGGAGGCAGTATGCCAGTAGCTCCGCATCAGAACGCAGAAGTGCGGCTTGTCCTGTCTGGGTCTAAGCCGCTGGCTACCATTGAGAAAGCCAAGGACCCAATCGGATTCAGCATTGCTGTTGCTGTAGGTAACGCCGGTATGCTGAAGCACATGATTGTGCGGTCACCGGATTCGCCAGAGGGCGAGGTGGTAATCGTCAAGAACGGCAACCAGCATCTCATTGCTGAGTACATCCACCTACTGCACAACGGAGTGCAGGAGTACGGGATCAAGGAATACCACCGACGTATGGGTCGCCTGTTTGGCTATGCTGAGCAAGACATCGAAGACTTCTTGGCGGCAGAAATACACTGCGAGTGCAGCAAGTGCACTGGCGGACAATCCACCACCTTACATTGAGGTGACGTATGCAACACCATGAACCAACATCAAAAGACTTCAGCCCGACTGCCTACCAGTTAGGCCGCATGTTTCAGAGGGCAGGTCGGGAGTATAACCCGTACCAGCCAGACACACCTGCCTTCACGGATTTCAACCGTGGACGGTTAGACGAGGAGGAAGAACAGCGGCTGTATGATGAGCTGCAAGAGTTTACCCCACACTGCAGCAGCGACAAGCAAGACCAACTAAAGCGGGACGCTGAGCTAAGGCGGACACAGTATCACATGAAGTAGTGTGTGATAGTGTGCAGCCTGAACTCCTTGAATCCTTAAACCCACCAACAACCCACGCAGCAACCACAAACCATTCCCGGGCAATCCGCCAATCTCTACACAAAGGTATTACCATGACACAGATTAACAGCTCTACCCTACTCGGTGCCGGCCTGAACGGTGACCGTACCCCGGTGTTCTTTGAGCGGGCACTGAATCACTGCTACTACCAGCTTGAGCAGAAGCTGAAGCAGATCAGCATTACCCCGCACAAGTTCAGGAAGCAACTGAACAAAGACAAGGCGCGTCTCCAGCGAGAGGCTGAATTCATTGAGCGTAAGCTAAGGGAGTTCAAGTGATGTCACAGTTCACTAAGCAAGAGATGGCACAGGCAGTACTGAATGCGCTTCTGGTACTAAAGGAAGACGGTCCTGTTACTGGTGAAGTCGGTATCTGTACTAACGTAGCAGACATGCTGGACGATGAATGCGACAGCCTAGAGCTTAGCCGGTACTGGGAGAATACTCGGGATATTGCCTTCGAGAACTGGGATGATCCTGCAGCCTCTGGTTGCCCATGTTTCCCAATCGAAGGCAACTACATGGTTAAACCCAGAGAGATGTGGGTAGAAGGCGAATATGCCGCTGCCCGTTGGCGTCTGGTTGATCACCTCATTCTTCACTTCACTGCATTGGCTAAAGGACGGGTACAATGAACGCACCTACACATCGCATCAACGTAGCAAACCTCCGCATCCTGCGTGACTTCCTGCAGGATAACTTCAGTATGGTAGACAAGCACCTCAACATGGAGAGCTTCTGTTCTATCAGCACGAACCCGCAAGTATTGGAGGATGCTACTGTATCTGACTTCATCTCCCCGGAATCTGAGCATTGTGGCACAAGCATGTGCCATGCAGCCTGAACTCATCAAATCCTCAGAACACTTAGAATTTTGGAGCACATAATGAAACAGAGTGAAATTACAGTACTTGCTATGCACCACCCGGTAAAGTTTGTGCATGACTTCCAATCACCGACTACCGGCAAGTCGGTTAAACAGGGATCACTTGCTATTATTGTAGGGTATGTGCCTGACACTGGAATTGCCGGCTACCATAAATCAAAGACTCCAGTGGTACTCCTTGACGGACCACAAGAGCTTCCTTTCAGTGTTCACGAAGATTTTGTGGAGTTAGTATGAACGAGGATATAGAAGAACAGGAAGAGCCAGTACTGCGAGAGCTAACTGGCAACCTAGACTACACAGGCGACTTCATCGACGAGGATCGCTGGGAAGAAGGGTACGACTATTGATTTAACACTGAGGTGAGGCATGTCAATACCTTACAGCGAGTGGCTACAACAGGCGCAACGACTACCAGAAGGCCGGTCAGCCCGTGTAAGCCACGACTGCGGGGAAGGCAGGCCGATGATCCTTGAGCATACAGCGGAGGGGTTTCGCTGCTGGTGTCACAGGTGCCACGATGGCGGGTTCAAGCCACACGGCCAGAGAGCCCTATCGAAAATCGTAGAGCGGTGGAATGCCGCTGCAGGTGATCATAATGATTTCAAGATTATACTCCCTCACGACCTTACTAGGCGTGATCTCCCTTGGCCTGCTGTTCGCTGGCTGTCGAAAGCTGGCATCACGCAGCGTCTCATGTCTGAGTACAATATCGGGTACAGCCCTCGTTACGGCAGGGTGTATCTGCCTGTGTATTCTGCTCCCAATCGGAGTGGTGTACGGTGGCTTGAGTATTATCAGGGACGGGCTGTATACGATGGTCAGGTTCCTAAGTACCTCAACCCGAAGGTCAACAAGTCCAACCTCGTATTCTCAAGCAGAAATAGAGCGCCGGGGGGAACGGCTCAGGTGGGCAGTCGCAAGAAACAGACAGCAATCATCACAGAGGACATCCTTTCAGCAATCCGTGTTGGAGAAGTGCAGGGTGCAGCAGGTGTTTCAATCCTTGGAACATCACCTAGCCCGGGGCAGATCAACTACCTCTCGACCTTTCGCTCCTGCCTGATATGGCTCGATCCGGATAGCGCCGGCCAGAAGGCAACCCGGCTGCTGAAGAGAAGCCTTGAGATGATAGGGCAGCCGTACAAGGTAATGACCTCAGAGCGCGACCCGAAACTATACAGCCACCGAGAACTTCAGGAGATGTTATGGCACAAGTTGACTTGACTTGCCTGCGTATCCTACGGGAACGGGAGGACTACGACCGACTCAGGCGTATCATTCCTGAATCCCTGCTGGATACCGCGACAGACACCATACTCACAGACTACGGGAGATTCTTTAAGGAGAACAAAGAGCACACTACGATAACCTTCGACGAGTTCAGCACGAGCTTCTTCGGATTCTACCACCCAAAGCTCACACCTGAGCAGAAGACGCACTACAACATGGTGCTGAAGCAGGCGCTGAAGGGGGAGGTTCCGGACAGCATACGCCAGAACTTCGTATCAAACATCGTTGAGCAGGACTACGCTGCCAAGATGGCTGAGCTGCTTACCAAGTACAACGACGGTGGGGATGTCAACATCACCCGGGAGATCGCTAAGCTGGTCGAGAAAGCTGAGCTTGATCTGGAGAAGAAGAGCGACATCCAGTTCGTTGACGATGACATTGGTGACCTCTTATCAGCAGATGAGGACGTGAGGGGCGTCAGGTGGCGTCTGAGGTGCCTTCAAGAGTCTATCCGACCGATGGCATCAGGTGACTTCGGACTGGTGTGTGGTCGCCCTGACACGGGCAAGACTACATTCCTGACAGACAACCTCACGTACATGGCACCGCAACTGCCTGATGTATTCCCTGATCGGGAGGAGCCGTTCATTCTCTGGCTGAACAACGAGGGACCGGGCCGGCGTATCAAGCCACGACTGTACCAGTCTGCCCTCGGCCTGTCACTGTCAGAGATGGTGGCAATGCACCGAGAAGGCAAGCTGGTCAAGGCTTACACGAAGTCGGTCGGTGCGATCAACCGCATCAAGATCATGGACATCCACGGATGGAGCCACTACGACGTTGAGGATGTGATCAAGCAGACTCGCCCGTGTATCATCGTGTTCGACATGATCGACAACATCAGGTTCGCCGGCATGGCGCAGGGTTCACGGACTGATCAGGCCCTTGAGGCCATGTATCAGGAGGCACGGGAATGGTGCGTAAAGTACGACGCAATCGGACTCGCAACAAGTCAGATCAGCAACGAAGGCGACGGGCTCTTGTTCCCCACCATCTCAATGCTGAAGGACAGCAAGACCGGCAAGCAGGGTGCCGTGGACTTTCAGATAATGATTGGCCGCAGCAATGACTTCAATTCAGAGAGCCTACGTGGCATCGGTGTTGTCAAGAATAAGCTCAGGGTTCCGGGTATGCCGGGTGATCCGAGGGCAGAAGTGTTCTTTGACGGTAACGGTGCGAGGTATAAGGACGCAGACTAAGGGGAATATATGCGGTATGTGACAAGGCCGGACGGGTACACGGTATCGCCACATGGCGAAGTGTTCAACCCGAAAGGAGACAAACTCAATTCGTGGTTGTCCAATGGATACCCGCAAGTGAAGATTAGAGGCGTCAAGCACTACGTGCATAGACTTGTCGCAGAGGCATTCATTCCCAACCCGGAGAATAAGCAGACGGTTAACCATAAGGACGGCATCAAGACGCACAGCTTTGTGGAGAACCTTGAGTGGGCAACCTACTCAGAGAATACCATTCATGCGTACAAGACCAAGCTGATGTCCTCCGGGTCGGGCCATGGTCGGGCAAAGCTGACCGACGAGGACGTGCTGGCGATAAGGGCAGCACATGCGGATTACGTTCATGGGTGGACTACCGAGATGGCCCGTAAGTACAACGTATCGGACGTAACCATTTCAAAGATCGTCCGAGGAATATCCTACCGAGACGCAGGAAAATGCAATGAGTTATCTAGTATTTGACCTAGAGACTAACATCCAAAGGTACAAGAAGAGAAAAGCCTCTCCCTTCTATCCCGATAATAATGCCTTGATAGTAATTAACAAGCGATACAAGCGACCCGTAGATGTGAGGTTTTTGCCCGCATACTATCGTGATTTCACTACTGACCCCAAACAGTTCAGTATTGGGATCACAGAAGATACGACCCTGCTGGTTGCACACAACGCGAAGTTCGACCTGCTGTACTCATGGCACCTGCCTGAGCTACAGGACTTCCTGAAGCGCGGTGGCCGCATCTGGGATACTCAGTACGCCGAGTATCTGCTTGAAGGGCAGTCAATGGAGGCACAGATGTGCAGCCTTGACAGCATCGTTGAGAAGTACGGTGGCAATCTTAAACCTGATGTGGTGAAGCAGCATTGGGATCAGGGGATTGATACCCCAGACATCCAAGAGGACATACTGCAGGAATACAGTGAAGGTGACGGCAACAACACCGAGAAGGTATTCCTTGGACAGCTAAAGCGGGCAGTGAAACAGCATCCGAACTTCATGGAGATGCTGCAGCTACGTATGGACGGCCTGTTGGCCACTACCGAGATGGAGTACAACGGCCTGTGCTTGGATGCAGAACTTGGCGAGGAACAGCGGCAGGACCTACAAGAGCGTCTTGATAAGCTGGATGCTGAGCTGTTACAGTACATCCCTGAGCTACCACCTGAGCTTGAGTTCAACTGGGGCTCACGGTTCCACAAGTCTTTCCTGATATTCGGCGGATACGCCAAGTACCAGCGATGGACACAACACACTGACCCAGAAACACTGGAGCCTTTGTATGCGAACAAAACTGAAAGGTGGCCTCTATTTGAGGGACAACCCGTCGTACCCGATGCAGGATGTGAACTGGGAGCCGATCAACTCTACTACCGAAGACGGGAAGACGGAGGTGATCTACAGGCACAGGATACTTACAAGAGTGGTAAGAATAAGGGTGCTGGGAAGTTCAAGAACGTCACCATCCCTGACTACTCTAAGCCTAAAGGGGCGAAGAAAGAATTCAGCTTCCGCTTTCCCGGGTATACCAAAGGGTCCGAGAAGTGGAAGGCTGGCGGCGAGGATGCAAAGGGAGGCCCAGTCTACTCTACAAGCGCAGATGTCATCGAGTCACTTGGTAACCGGAATGTTCCCTTCCTAAAGATGCTGGCTGAGCGTCAGAAGATCGACAAAGACCTCGGCACGTATTACTGGAAGGAAGACAAGAACGGCGACCGCAAGGGCATGCTGACCCTGATCTCAGAGTACGACGGACGTATCCATCACAGCCTGAACCACACGAACACTGTGACTACACGACTCTCATCCTCTGATCCTAACCTGCAGAACGTATCCCGTGGCGACAAGTCACAGGTTAAGGGGCTGTTCATCAGCCGGTTCGGTGAAGACGGCGAGATGGGAGAGATCGACTACAGCCAGCTTGAGGTTATCGTACAAGGCTGGCTCAGTGGTGATAAGCAGCTCAGAGAAGACATCCTGCATGGGATTGACTTCCACTGTAAGCGCCTTTCACAAAAGCTCGGAGAGGATTATGCAGTCGTCAAGCAAAAAGCAAAAGATGAAGACCACCCGGACTATCCCGTATACTCAGTCATGCGAACAGGAGTCAAAGGCTTCTCGTTCCAAAGGGCGTATGGAGCGGGCGCAGCGGCGATTGCTGAAGCGACAGGACTGGGAATAGAGGAAGTAGAGGAGCTTATCGAAGCAGAGCGTCAACTGTACCCGGGCATTGAATCCTTCAACGAGGACGTGTCTAAGCTGGTACACAAGAGCCGCCGAGAGAGCGACGACGTACTCTACACCAAGTCCGGCATCGCCAAGGTAGGCGTAGGTACATGGTTCGCACCGACCGGGACCAAGTACACGTTCAGGGAATCTGAGGCACCTGACTTCCTACAGAAGCGCGGCCAACGTACATCGTTCAGCCCACCCGACTTGAAGAATTACCCGATACAGGGTACAGGTGGTGAGGTTGTCCAGATGGTACTTGGTAAGCTGTTCAGGCTATTCCTGAGCAATGACAGGTACGGCGGCAAAGCCTACCTTGTAAATACCGTGCACGACTGTGTGTGGTTCGACTATATGAAGGAGGTCCGCGATAAGGTACTGAACGACGCAATCCGTGTGATGCAGGCTATACCCCTGTTCCTACAGAAGCACTTCAACATTGACTGCGGAGTAGTATTCCGCGTTGACGCAGAGTACGGCGATAACATGCTATCTCTGCATCACTTCAATTCAAAATACTACATCAAGTGAGGCTCACTCTATGAGCATTCGTACCAGCATCACCATTCAACTAAACCGTCTCGCCTTGCTTTTCGCAAAGAGCTGCCGCCAGTCTCTTCAGCGCAAGAAAGCAGAGGCCGGTAAGCAGTTCATCCGTATCCACGAAGACCGCCGCGCAGAGCTTCGTTTGGCTGATGAGTACCGGGAAGCGCGGATCAAGGCCGCCAACAAGCAGGCAGAGTATGACAGACAGAACGCATCGAAGCGGGCAGCTACTCGTGAGATTGCTCTGGCCAGCAAGACCAGCAACGTAGAGGCTGACCTCTATGAACTCGAAAAGAACTGTCGCCTGAGCTAATAGCTCCACTGCGTACAGCCTGAACTACTCAAATCCCTGAACACCTGAGAATTTTTTCGGAGAATACAATATGACTGAAGTCAATATCGACTATGATGCGATTGCCAATGCAGCAGCAGAGGGCGAAGACCAGACGAAGATGAAGGAAGGCGGCGGCGGGTTTGACCGCCCGGTGCCGGCTGCCGGCAAGTGTACCCTGCGTTTGCAGCAGTACATCGAGCTTGGCAAGCAGCCTTCAAGCAATCCGAAGTACAAAGCTGCTGAGCAGGTAATGCTCCGGTTCGAGGTCAACAGCCCGAAGCACCTGATCGAGCTGGATGACGGCAAGAAGATTCCGAACCAGATCACCATGCGTCTACCGAAGGGTGGTAAGACTTCTAAGTATGGTCGCCTGTTCACCGCGTTGAACTACAAAGGGGCGTATCGACACTTCGCCCAGATGGTCGGTAAGGGTGCATGGATGGCCGAGATCACTCACAACGTAGTGAACGAGGGCAAGGAGAACGAGAAGACCTACGCTAACCTCGACAAGAACAAGGCGTGGACCTTCGGGCCTCCCGTGTTCGAGAACCCGGCCACCGGTGAAGTACAGACTGTTCCGGTTCCTGAGTTGGATGGTGAACCGCAGGTATTCATGTTCGAGAACTCTGGTCTCGGTGATGCACAGTACAAGGCCCTTTGGGATGCACTGTTCATCGAGGGTGAACACGAGTCTGGGGACAAGAAGGGACAGAGCAAGAACTGGATTCAGGAGCTGATTCAGGGTTCACTGACCTATGACACCAGCCGCCTGAAGCAGATCGTTGAAGGTAACTCCGCAGCGGAGCTTGAGGACCTGCCCATCGACGGCGACGAAG
>JBFHJN010000014.1:0-42193 GCA_041595875.1 Coriobacteriia bacterium | reverse complement strand
TGTCCGATAACGGAAATAACTTCACTGCACCGAACGACCCTGCGCGCCTGCGCTTTGTCGTTGCTGACAATGGCGATAGCGTCCTCCAGAACGATGGGGTTGACGACGCCATGACCTGCACTTTCGCGGATCTCGGAACTGACTGCACCGTCGCCTATATGACCCAAGACGGCATCTATATCGACGGTGGTGTGACGATCAGTGGGGCCTACACGCTTCCAGCGGTGGACCTGCTTGCGGTCCTGATTATCGACCGGGCGCTGACCAGAGCTGAGCAGATCAACATCGTGCTCTATTTCGCGCGGATGGCAGCAGACATTACCTACGGCGTGTCTGTAGACGACGCCGACCTTACCGCAATTAACGCAGTTGATCTATTCGTCTACGACACCTCTCTTGACAGTGACGGCGGGGCGTGGCGCACCGGGGCCGAGGCTAAGGCTTCGAGCTGGTACACCGAGACGCTGAACACGGCGACACGCGGTTCGCGGCGCGAGTTCCCGGCTGTGGCGGTGATCGTGGTCGAGGATGGCCGGCTCACGATCTATGACGGCGACGATCCCGCGCTGCCGATGTGGATGGTGTTCAGCGGCGCGGCCTACAACGTGATGACATCTTCCAGTGCCTCTTGCGTCACGGCCAGTGGCGGCGTGATCGCCGTTGGCGGAAACAGGACGACGGGCGGGTACGCCTATTCCGGGCTTCGGGTGATCAACTTCCCTGCCGACCGGGTTCGAAAGCACACCGCGACGGCCAGCCATTCCGGCCTCTATCCCGCAGGGATCGCCCAAAGAAACGATGGTCTGTTCAGCACTGCTGGCAGCAGCCAGTACATCGTTTCCGATCTCGTCAACGACGTAGCCATGACCGTCCTGCCCGACGCGCCCGTCGATCCGGCCACGGGTCTGCCTGTGCCTACGATTGCGGTGGCGACGGCTGGTGGCGTAAGTGTGATTAAGGATGATGGGACGGTTGTTGATAGTTCTAGCACCAACCCCGTCAACTTTATCGACTTTTACGGACAGCGTATGGTTGCGCAGTCTGTCTCCTACGGCTGGTTCAGAGATTTTGGCGATGTTTCTCTAATCGTCACGGACGGGTTTGGCGGAGTGACCTATAATGACCTTGGATACCCTCGTTTCAAAACCACATTCAACCAGTCGGATATTGTTGGTTTTGATGTGGCCCAGAGTATTGGGTTGACCAAATTCGCCCCAGATTTCACCGACAAGCTGAACGGCATGGTGAACTATATCACAAGTTCGTATCAGTCTGGCTGGATGCCGGGGGATGTCAAGGGCGCATGGCTGGCGAGCAAGGACACCGCCTCGCTGGTGGGGGGCACGGACAGTGACCGCTCGGTGAACGCCGCCGACCTGACCGTCACCGGCACGATCACCCGCACGGCGGTTGCCACGGGCGCGGAACTGGTGGGCTATGGCGGCTTTTCGGCCAGCAACTACCTGTCCGCGACCAACGCGGCGTTTGCCGACACGCTCTATGCCCTGGGATGGGTGCAGACGGCTGGGGTCTGGGAGTTCAAGCACGGCGTCGTGAGCGCTGCCCCCATCGACGGGCTGACGATCACCGGCACCACCCTCAAGATCGAGGGCACCAAACCCAAGGCGCTGATCCGGCTGACGGCGACGGTGCCGAGTGCCGACCAACTGGCCAAGATCGAGGCTGATGAGGCCCCGCTGTTCCAGCCGAACGCCGCCTGCACGCTCTACGGCGCCTCGGACGCGGTGACGGCGCTGGCGCACGATCCGGCGACCGGCCTGCTGCACGTCGGCACCTCGGCCGGGCGCAGCGTGTTCGACGGGCTGGAGCTGGTAACGCACCGGGCAAAATCCATCTCCGCTGCCATCGCGGCATCTGGTGGTCTAGTGATCGACAAGTAGGAGTTTTAATGACAAGTGCGGTTTTCATAATCCCCGCAGCGCACGTGGACGCGGGCAATGCGCTTGGAGAAGCAATGGGCTGGGGCGCAGGTTGTTTCTCTGTGCCCCTGACAGACGGTAACGGCGTCTCGCACTACGGGTGCCGTGCAGATGTAACCTCTGCATTCGTTGCTCTACTGGCCAATCCACCGACTGAGGCCGAGCCTGTGCTAGCCGTACTGGTATCGGACCTTCGGGACACAGACGCACCCCGTCAGCACTGGCTGGACGTACTTGAGGCACAGGGGCTGGCTGTTATGCCTGAAGATTAACAACAAGATTAACCGGGGTATGGGTATTTAGCTTTACCCCGGTTTTCTGCATTCCTCTGGGTTCATTGCGTGCAGTGACCCCAGAAGAGGGCAGAACCCTCTATTAGCCTTAATGGCACAAGAACTAACTAACCGAACCTTCTGGCCCGCCCGTATTCTTCGAGGAGAATATTCGTCGGACAACCTGAAAGAATAGGTGGTGCGTTCGTAAAACAAAAACAAAAACCAACGAACACATACTGAAGGTTTAAAAATGTCTAACGCAATTGTTTCGCGTCTGGGCCAAATCGACGCCGCTGGCGATCCTAAGGCCCTCTTCCTCAAGGTCTTCTCGGGCGAAGTGCTGACTTCGTTCGCCAACAAGACCGTTACTATGGGGCGTCACCAAGTCCGCACTATCCAGAATGGTAAGAGCGCGTCGTTCCCTGTCATGGGCCGCACTGATGCTGCCTACCACACGCCGGGTGCCCAGATCACTGGTGACAAGATCCAGCACAACGAGCGCATCATCTCGATTGATGATCTGCTTCTGTCGAGCGTGTTTATCGCCAATATTGACGAGGCGATGAACCATTACGATGTTCGCTCGCCGTACTCGGCTGAGATGGGCATTGCTCTGGCCAACCAGATGGACCGCCACGTTCTCCAGACCATCGTTCAGGCGGCGACTACTACGACCGCTAAACCGGCTTCCGAGACCGACCGCGTGGGTACCGTCATTACCAACGCCGACATCACCGGCACGGCTATGGAGTCGGATCCCGATGACCTGATCGAGGCCATCTTTGCTGCCGCAGAAGCTCTGGACGAGAAGAACGTGCCTGAAGAAGGTCGAGTTATCTACGTCAAGCCCGACAGCTACTATCGCCTCGCCAACAGCTCGAAGGTGATCAACGTTGACTTCGGCAACGCTGGTAACGGTTCGACTGCCTCGGGCCGTGTCATGCGTGTCGCTGGCATGGATATCATCAAGACCAACAACCTGCCGACTACCAACGTCAGCACTGGTGTTGATGCTGGTGATGCCAACGCCCGCCACGCCGTTGATGCCTCGAATACCGTGGCTCTGGTTGCTCATCCCAGCGCCGTGGGTACCGTCAAGCTTATGGATCTGGCCACCGAGATGGAATACCAGATCGAGCGGCAGGGTACTCTTCTGGTAGCCAAGTACGCAGTTGGCCACGGCGTTCTGCGTCCTGAAGCGGCTGTGCAGCTCAAGTCGTCGTAATAAATACACTTAAGAAAGGGCTACACAATGGCTGCTAATTTTCCCGCCATCACCTATGTTACTGCTGATTTTAACTATGGTGACACCACCGTTACTGTCGGTGAACTCCCCGAAAACGCCCGCATGATTGCTGTGGGTGCGTTCGTTGATACTGCGTTCAATGGTACGACCCCTCTGCTTAACTTTGGGGATGGTACCGACGCTGACGAGTTCGCCGCTAACATTGACCCCAGCACCACTGGTGTAAAGAACGGTACGCTTATTGCTCCCGGCTTTACGCCCAGCGCCTCGCCGCGACAGGTGGTTCTGACTGTCACTCCCGACAGTTCGACCGCAGGTGCCGGGACCGCGTTCTTCGCCTACATCTTCGGCTAAGACAACCACAGGAGGTTCCGAAAGGAGCCTCCTTTTTTCATTTTGAGAAAGCGCGATGGCTCTAGTTCCTACTACACAACTCGAAGCCGTTAATGTCTGTCTGACCAACATCGGTGAGGCACCTGTTACCACGCTGGACTCAGGTCTTCTGGTAGATGCCCATATAGCTTCTGACATTGTGGATGA
This sequence comes from Coriobacteriia bacterium, assembly GCA_041595875.1. Lineage (GTDB taxonomy): Bacteria > Actinomycetota > Coriobacteriia > Anaerosomatales > Anaerosomataceae > UBA2279. Next base: position 38,192 of record JBFHJN010000014.1, on the reverse strand, counting down.
GATCAGTCGTGAGGTTCAGAGCTATGGGTGGAATTTCAATACCGAAGTTTTCACTCTTACTCCAGACGTTGACGGGTACATTAATCTTCCTTCGTCAACCCTTAAAGCCGACTCTGTGAATGAGCACTGTGCTGAGAACCTTATCATTAGAGGTTCTAGGCTGTACGACAAAGACAACAACACATATACTTTCACCGAAGGGAAGAGCGTAGAAGTTGTCCTGTTCCTCGATTTTTCCTACCTGCCTGAGGTAGCACGCAGGTTTATTTCTCTGCGGGCTTCCAGAGTGTTTCAGGAGCGACAGCTAGGCTCTGACTCCTTGAGTAACCAGAACAGGGAGGATGAAAGCAGGGCATGGGCAAGGCTACTCCAAGAAGAGGCAGATAGTGCCGACTACAACATCCTGACTGGATCCACAGACGTATACACTTCGGTATCCCGCATGGTGTTCCGTGGAGGACTGATCTGATGCCTCTGATTTCTTACTCCCTCCCAAATCTGGTGGGAGGCGTAAGCCAGCAACCGCCCTCTATTAGGGTTCCCAATTCTCACGAGGAGGTCATTAATACTTGGCCGTCCTTGGTCTCTGGTCTTCAAAAGCGCCCCGGAACAGAGGTTGTGGCATCTATTGGCCCAGTGCTTTCCGGGAGTGTAGCTGGACATGCCTACACCGATCCTGTCAGTGGACAGACGTTCTTCATCGTTGTTCAGGACTCCTCGATCAAGGTGTTCAACCAGAACGGGGAGGAGAAGACCGTAAATGGTTCGCTCTCTGTCCCTTATCTTGATTTCAGTGCGAATCCCAGAGCCAACTGCCGGATGCTCACCGTTGGAGACACCACATTTATTCTGAACAAGGAAATTACTGTTGGCTCTGCTGCGGTAGCTGAGAGCGGTGATCGAGTAGATCCTACCGACCGCTGGACGATCTTCGTTTCAGAGGCCGTGGCCAACGCCTATTACACGATCTATATCGACGGCGTGAAGCGTGCTGAGTTCCTTACCGGGACTAACACCACTTCCGAAACTGCGCTAGAAAGCACTTCGGAGATCGCTGCAGAACTGGCGAATGATCTAAACTCAGGGGCGTACTCCTCGACTATTAATGTCATCGCCCAGTACCCTGACTCCATTACGTTCGACGTTCTATCGAATGACTCGTACCCTGATGACCCTAGTCAAGAAGTAGCGTCTGCATCCTGCCCCGGTTCGGAGGGAACCGTTACTGTTAACCCAGACAGTACACTGACGTTCACTCCAGCTTTAGGGTTCTCTGGTCTCACCACGATTTCCTACACAGTAACCGCCGACACCACCTACACAGTTCAAAGATTCAGCTCTGTAATCGCCCTCGAAGTGCCTTCAGGGAGTACCGTGGAGATCTATGAAGAAGGCAACGCAGGTAAATCCCTGAAAGTCTTCAACTCGACGGTAAAGGATTTCTCTGATCTTCCCCCCCACGAAGAAGAGGGGAGGTTGGTGAAAGTTTCCGGTGACGTTCAGGAGGCCGGTGATGATTATTATGTGGTCTTCAATAGCGAGGGTCTGTGGGTAGAAACCTACGGATACGGAGAAGGGGTCACGCTCGACGCTGACACTCTTCCGCACACGCTGGTTTACGATCAGAGCACGGATGAGTTCACCTTAGGAACCTACACATGGGAAGGGCGGCTGGTAGGAAACGATGAGTCGTCTCCAGAACCGACCTTTGTTGGAAGGACGATAAACGACATCTTCATCCACCAAGGCCGTCTAGGTGTGCTGTCTGATGAGAACGTAGTTATGTCAGAGGCTAATACCTATTCTAACTTCTGGAGGACTACAGTTGTTCAGTTGCTGGATTCAGACCCAATTGATCTTGCGGCGGTATCTGGAAGGGTATCCATCCTGAACCACGCTATCCCGTTCAACCGTAACCTGCTGCTGTTCTCAGATCAGGCTCAGTACATCATTGATGCTGGTGAGATCCTGTCGCCCAAGACCGCTGTTGTCTCCTACACCACGTCTTATGCCGCCTCTGTAAACCAGAAGCCAGAGAACGTTGGACCCTATGTGTACTTCGTGGATGACTCCGGTAGTTACCTGAGACTCATGGAGTACTACACAGACAATAACGCCCTTACAGACAACGCCGACAATGTGTCAGTGCAGATACCTGAGTATATGACTGGCCCTGTTCGGCTGATGAAAGGATCATCTCGTATCAACTTGCTGATGGTTCAGGGAGGGGATGAAGACACGCTATTCACCCACAACTTCGCTTTTGGCACTAATGCCAAGATTCAGTCGTCGTGGGGCAAGTGGACCTTCGGTGGAGATATCAAGTTCTTCGACTTCGTTGGTAAGTATGTCTACATTCTGATCAACTATAGCGATGGTCTCTACTTGGAACGGCTGATCATGGAAGAGGACGCCCAAAGGGCCATAACCGACTTCCCTGTCTGCCTTGACCACAGAGTTACTTTGGCAGACTGCACCGCGTCCTACGACTCGGCCACTGACACAACTACAATCACCACACCGTTCGCGTATCCAGCGACCGTAACTATGGTCTTGGCTCCCTCGGTTGATGACTCGGGAATTGAGATTCCCATGACCAATACGACAGGTAACGAGTACACTGTAGATGGAGATGTAACCTCCTACACAGATGCTCTGATTGGTATTCCGTACAGGTTCTATTGGAAGCTCTCGACCCAGTATGTCAGGGAGACCAAAGGGAACGGCACCGTGATTGTTCAAGACGGTCGGCTTTCTATGAGGTATCTGTCTTTGTTCTACAAGGACACTTCTGCCTTCACAGTCAAAGTGACACTGCAAGGAGGTAGGGAATATGAGTATCCGTTCGAGGGTCGTACACTAGGCTCCGCGAACAACATCCTCGGTAGTGCCTCGATTGATACTGGGAAGTTCCGCGCTCCAATCATGGGCGAAAACTCCAGCACTTCAATAGAGGTAATCAACGACACCCCTTACCACTGCACCTTCACCGCTTGCGAGTGGAGCGCTCAGTGGCGACCTAAAGCTGTGCAACGGATGCCATGACACTATACTCCGTTCCTGCGGAGGGGTGGCATGTTCCTGCCTTGGCTCAAAGGCTGCGACAGTCAGATAAGGATGAGATAGCCGCAGCATCTGGTCTGGACCCTCTTCAGGGTCTGGGCCAGTCGGTTGCCATGTCTCATTACTCTTATACCATCATGGAGGACGAAGAGCCTGTCGTAATGTACGGCGCACGTCATGTGGCAGATGGCAAGGGTCTTGTCTGGCTGCTTGCCTCTGATGCTCTGGAACGTCACTCCATCCAATTCCTACGCAACAGCGTGGAGTACATAAACCGTCTACATTACGAGACGGGATGCCACACGCTCTCCAACCTCACCGACAAACGCAACACACTTCACCACAGATGGCTCCGGTGGACCGGCTTCACGTTCGGTCCTGAGGTACCAATCGGTCCTTACTCGATGCCATTCTATCCAATAACTAGGGTTAAACATTCATGTGCGAATTAATGACTGCCCTAGCCATTGCTTCTTCCGTAGCCGACTTCGCCGGTAAGGCAGCTCAGGCAAGCGCAGAGAACGACGCCAGAGCAGCCAACCGAGCGTATGCCCGAGAGGATTACAACAGGCAACTAGTAGAGGAACAGCGGAACTTCGTCGCAGAATCCCGAGCTACCCAGCAAAAGTCCTTCGATGAAGAGCTGAAGACCCGTGCCGCCATCGGCAAATCCCGCGCTGAAGCTGCCACTCAAGGCGCTGCTGGTGTGTCGGTAAACGGCGTCCTTAACGAGCTGATTGGCATCGGGGCCAGAACGCAGGGCCGTCTGGATGATGAGCAGAACCTCCACGCGATCAACTACCGGAACAAGGTGGACTCTGCCTACACTACCGCCCGGTCTCGGATCAATGGCAACCAGCCTGTATCCGGTCCTAATCCAATAGGGCTGGCGATCAACATCGGCTCTAGGATCTACGAAGGTTAAGCAATGGCGAGAACAGAAACTCAACTGACCACTATCGCACCGCAGTCGCGGTCTGCTGTTGGTGTCAGTACCTTCGTCCAACATTACGCTGATCCTAACGCGGGACAGGGGCTTGCCCAGATCGCTGAAGCTCTGGGGGTAGCACACGGCGTAGCCCAGCGCAAAGACGAAGAGCTTCAACAGCAATACGAAAACAACCTAGAATACTATGCCGCCCAGTTTGCCAGAGACCGCGAACTGGGTCTGGTGGACGCTACGCAGGTAGGAGCAGCCCTTCCAAATGCTTCTCCAATCATTGCCGGGCGCATCACTGAGCTTATCGGCAGGCGCTGGGCCAACGATTATGTCAGGCAGCGCTTTGATCAGTTCATGGAAAACGACGCCCTGCGGCTCGATCCCAGTGCTAGGGCTTCCTTCTTCAACGGTCTGCGAGATGAAATCTCTAGGCAGGTAGAGGGACGCCCCTTCTTCGGGAGCGGTGCCCTTGGTGCTGTCGAGTCGGTAATCAACGAATACGAGAGTGGATGGCAGCGGGAAACAGCCCGTTACCACCAAGATCTCCAAGAGGATGACTTCAGGTCCAGTGTCTCAGCAGCCCTGCTTACCCAGCCCTCTACTGAAGCGGCTGGCGAGGCTGCAAGTCTTCTCGACTTTATCTCTGGCGGGGAATCTCGGGGTAACTACAACGCCCATTATGGGAATGTAGCAAACAACGAGATCGACTTCACCCACATGACGATCAATGAGGTGATCCAATGGCAGCGTGATTACGTCGCCAATGGATCGCCTTCCTCGGCTGTCGGGCGCTACCAGATCATCCTGAGCACCATGCGTGATCTCGTGGATGAGATGGGCCTTTCGGGTAACGAGCTGTTCACTCCTGACATGCAGGACACGATGGCCCGTACTCTGCTGGAACGCCGGGGCCTATCTGCTTGGCGTAATGGCGAGCTATCCACCGAAGACTTTGCCAACAACTTGGCGCAGGAATGGGCCGCTCTGCCTATGGTATCCGGCCCCCGCGCTGGACAGAGCTACTACCAAGGCGACGGGCTTAACCACGCCCAGCTCACTGTTCCTGATTTCATCAACGCCCTGAACAGTTGGGGTACCGCCGCCTCCTCCCCGGTCAGTGCGGTGGATACCGTGGCAGGGGATACCACCTCGATCAACCCGATCCGCCGCCGAGAGCTTACTGTTTCATCGGCCATAGGACTTGCGCTATCCGCGCGTGATACGTCGATCCTAGACCGCATCCCTGCAAACATGCGGGGGATGCCCGACATCGAAGCGCGCATCGCTCAGGCACGCGAACAGATCAATGACCTTCAGTGGCAGGACTATTCACGGCGCAACCAGATCGAAGAGTATAACCGGCAGGCTGAAACCCGGCAGGTAAGGCAGGAAATACTCGACCGCATTGCTGCGGGAGAACGGATCGACCCGGCTGAGTATACCCGGTATGGACCTGAAGCGTATGACTACGCTGTCAGCGTGATGAACGACGAGTTCACGGATCCCGTGGTCAGTGCCAGAACGGCGGCTCAGGTTCGGGATGCCATCCTGCAAGGATCTACCATTGGTGGACCCAGTGCCTTGTTCAGTGACGCTCCGACCTACGATGAGGCCATTGGCATCGTGGAAACCATCCCCGGCCTTACCGCCTCAGACAGGCGTCAGCTTATTGATGAACTGCCAACTCTTCTTGAGGGTATGAACCTCATCAACGACCCCCAGATATCGACGTTCTACAGCAACCGGATCGGAACCGATGTCGAAGCATACCTGCAATCCGTTGGTGGCTCGATCAACCGTCTTCAAGGGTCGAACATCGCGGGCACAGTTCGCCGGACCTTTGACGAAACCGTGCGCTCCCATGTCAGGGCGAGCATAGAGGACGGTCAGGGTATTCCCAGAGGCTCTAGGCTTCTGGAGATCATGGAGCGTGCCGAGCAAGTGGCTCTGCAACGCCTGAGTGGCCTTCAAGGTTTGGCCTCGGGTGGACCCACTACCCAGCAGGCACCTGCCCAGCCGCAAGCTCCCTCTCTCTCTGAAGAGGAGTCTTCGCTGCTTAACCGCTACCTAGATACGCCGGTTGAACAGCCGTCTGGAACGAGTGGCGGTCACCGCGCTCAGCGCACTCCTGAGCCTCTGCCGTGGTACCGTCAGGTTCTTCCGCAGGACAGCGACCCAACCGATGAAGAAGTACAACGCCTCAGGGATTACTTGGAGGGTAATTAATGACTACAGTGGAGCAGCTCTTTGAGGCGCTCCGAAATGCTGATGCGGCGGGCAATGAAGAAGATGCTCGCCGTATCGCGGCAATCATCCAGAGGGAACTGGGGGAGGGGACTGCACAACAGCAGCCTTCCCTTCAGTATCAGGATCAGAATCCTGAAGAGTCCATCGACGCAGGCTACCTGCGGAGTGACCCTAGCTGGATCGAAGCCTCAAGGATTATGTACCGTCGCAACTATGGAGAAGACTTCCAAGGAACCGACGAAGAAGCTGCCGACTATGGCATCAACACTATGGGCTGGTTCAACTACAACCTCCCAGCAATGGGCACCTATGCAGCCCGTCTCCGCTCCTCGGATCAACAGGAGAAGGAAGCCTTTCTCTACCTCATGGACGCCTATGATGACCTAGGGTTCTCCCTCGGTGGAACTTGGCGCTTTGTCCGGGGCGTGGCAACCGACCCTACAACCTATGTCGGTCTAGGATCATTCGGGATCGGCTCAGCCGCTGCCACCGGCAGCAGGCAGGCCATCCGACAGGGTATCCGGGAGATGATCAGGGCCGGTACTCGCGCCGGGGTCGTGGCCGGTACCGAGGGTGCCATCTACGGAGCAGCCGACCAGACCATCCGACAATCCATCGAGATCGACGCAGGTCGGCGCGAAGGTTATGACGCTGGAGAGATCGCTACCTCTGCTGGCCTCGGGGCCGCAGGGGGTGGTATTCTCGGTGGTGTAACCGGGGCCGCTGCCCGTGCGCTTCAATCCCGTGGTCAATCCCGTTCTCTGCTTGATGAAACTGAAGACCTTCTGGGAGGCGCTGAGAGGGCCGCTGAGGCACCTGAAGGCGGTCAGGCTAGGGCAGTACCGGAAGGCACCATTTCGCCTCCCAGCGAGGCTCCTACGGCCTCTGCGGGGCAATCAGCACTTGAGGAGGCACCAGCGGTCCTGCCTCAAGCAAATGAAGCCACTCCGACTGCTGTCAGGGCTTCCGCCGCCCCTCCCTCAACTCCTGCCGAACATGCCCGTAGCCTGCTGTCTGATATCGTAGATAACATCCGTGAGACCGGCAAGCATGGGGCGGTCGGGGTCGTGGACAACGTTCAGCGCATGGACGTTATGCGCTCCAGCACCAATAGGCTGGCAGGGATGCTGAGAGAGGCTGCGGATAACGGGGAAGACCTTAGCGGGTTCCTAGTCCGCATGGAGGCTACTGCCGCACAGATCCAAGTCCTGAAAGACGGTGCACACCAAGCAACCGACTCCTTCAAGCGTGAGATCTTTGCCCTCAACCAGCGAGTCCAGCAATCAAGCAATCCTCAAGAGATCGTTGCCCTCAGGCAATCGGTTGATGAGCTGGATGCCATGCTGGCCACTGTCGAGCGCGTCGATACAGAGCTTTCAACCCAGTCAGGCCGAGATCTGCGCATGAGGCGCGAAGGTTTGAGCGTGGGTGATCTCAGGGGAACTTCCGTTAAGTCTCTCATGGAGAACCAAGGACTGACCCGAGCGCAGGCTGAGCACCGCTTCAACCAGCTTGTCGCCCAGCGCGAACGGTACCTCCTAGAAGCAGAGAACCTTAGGGAGCTGGACGCGGAAATCTCCACCGCCGTAAGGACTGGGGATTTCACTGAAGCAACCCGGCTGAAGGCCCGGCGAAAGACCATTCTCAACAGGTCCGACGCCCAGACTACCTCTGATGGCTCGCTGATGGGCAAGATCCTTCGTGGGTTCAACCGAACGATGGACGCTCTGTCAGAGATTATGATCTCGATGGTGTTCTCCCCATCCACTCTTATCGTCAACATCGTCCCTTCCGGGATCAAGATGCTGTACCGGCCAGTGCTGGACGCTCTTATGCGGGATCCGTTCTCCAGAGCTGCTTACCGAGAGGTAGCGGCTGGCTACGGAGCTATGGCTTCTATGGTTCCCTCGGCTTTCCGGGCGTCTATCGCTGCCTACAGGTTCGAGCGCAACTTCCTGCTGGACGATGCTGGACGCATGTTCGAGAACGGCTACTCGATCCCCAAGCGGTTCGGTGGTGGTCTCATGCGGGTATTCCCGCGCCTCCTTCAGGCCACTGACGAGTTCTTCTCACAGATCTCCTACCGAGGCTATGTCGTTGGTCACGCCACCGGCAGGGCCTACGAGGAGGGGCTGGCGGCTGGACTGAAGGGTAGGAAGCTCGACGCCTTCGTGCGCAGGGAGACCAGAGACGTAGCGGAGAGAGCCTTCTCCACCAACGTTAAAAAGGATGAGCGGATCATCGATATCCTGATGGATCAGGCGCTGGACCGTGGGCTATCCGGTGGACGTGCAGACGCATGGATCAAGAAGCAACTCAACTCCATGCCTGATGTCTACCGCCGTGCAGAGAATGAAGCTGGCAGGGACTATGTGAAGGACTTGCTGTTCAAGCGTGAGTTCTCTGGCAATACCACTCCATCGGCGCTGGCTCAGGGTTACGAACGCTTTGTTCGGAAGCACCCTGTCATGCGTGTCATGGGTCAGCTCTTCTTCAGAACGCCTGTGCGCGTCTTTGAGGAGGGCATTCGTCTCACTCCGGGTTTGAACCTGATCTCTCCCAACTTCATGGCTGACCTGTCAGGAAAGAACGGCGCTCTGCGTCAGGTACGTGCTCAGGGAGAAGCAATGCTGTCTTATGCTTACGCAGGTGTAATCCTTACGCTTTATGCACAAGGTAACATCACCGGGGCCAGCCCGTCTGATTACCGGCAGCGGAGGCAGGGAGAGAATACGGAGGACTTTGAACCGTACACGATCAGGCTCCCCAATGGAGACAGATGGTCGTTCCGCAACATCGACCCCTTGTCCACGCCTCTGAAGATCATCGTCAACGCCCTTGAGCGATACGAGATGCTTCACTACCGGCAAACCCAAGGAGAGCATGTAGACGACACGGATCTGGAGATGGCGCTGGCCTACGTGAAGGTGGGCACCGGAGCTATCGCTCAAGCCATCCGAGACGCGAGCCTTACTCAGGGTATCGACCAGATTATGACCGGCGTAGAGCTGATGGTCAGTGAGAACGATACGTCTGGGCAGCTCATCAGGTTCCTCGGGCAGAAGCTCCAGATGCTTGTTCCGAACACTTGGTACAAGGCACAGATGATGAGTGACCCGGTGATCAATGATCCGGCCACAATCGAGCAGATGCTTATCCAGCGTATCAACCCGCATTCCGAGGAAGTTCCTCGAATGTATACGGCGCTGGGCCGTGTGCGTACCCTGAGCAATCCTGAAGCCAATATGTTCATCTTCTCGCCATCCACGGCAGAAGAGAGGCGCAGGGGGATCCCAGAGCATGAACTTGAAGTTGAACAGCAGCTTTGGGTGCTGGCTCAGGTGGCGGATACCGATTTCCAAGCTCCGTACAAGCATCCCTTCATGGGGGAAGTAGACCTTCGTACCCGCTATACGCAGGACGGCAGGGAGACGCTGTACGACAGGTGGATGAGGTATACCCACGAGTCTTCGATGATCAATGACCTGTATGTGGCATTGGTTCAGCATGACCTTCCTTACGGTACTCCAAGTACTCCCGGTCCAAGGGTTCAGATCGCTAGGGAGATCCTGAACACCTATAGGAATGCAGCAATGCTCCGCATTCTGTCTGAGGAGACAGGACTTACAGAAGAGTATGTAGCTAGGCGCATACGTGCCGGTGATACCCGGATGGGTCGAAGAGACGATCCCAGAGTTCCCTTTTAAAAACCTTCGGGAGGCCCAGCGCCTCCCTTTTTTATTACACCAATTGAGGGCAGCATGAGCTATTCTCCAGTAACCTATACTGGGGACGGAGTTACAACCGACTTTGCAATTCCGTTCCAGTACTTGTCTCAGGATGAGGTCGTAGTCACGGTAGATGACGCTGCTGCATCCTATTCCTTTACTTCTGAAAGCATTATCCAGTTCGACACGGCCCCTGCCGATGGTTCCATTATCTTCATCGAGCGCGACACTAATGATGATGAGCGCGATGTGGTGTGGAGCAACGGGGTAGCGCTGACAGCCCGACAGTTGAATCTTGCGATCAATCAGTTGTTCTACCTGATGCAAGAATCCAAGTCTGTCGCAGCCCGGACTATCCACAGGAACTATACCGGCGATTATACGGCGGATGGTCGAAAGATCATCAACGTAGCTGATCCTGAGAGCGACCAAGACGCTGCAACGAAGTACTACGTGGATACGCTCAGGGCAGACATGCTGTCCGAGACTTCTACTGCCGTACTTGCCAAGGAAGATGCAGAGGCTGCGGCTGCTGCCGCTGCTACGCTCGCCAGTCAGGTTACTGATGACCGCGCCATCGTTGAAGCGGCTGTAGCCAGCGTGGCGTTGGCGACGTTCTCTACCCGAGCTGAGGCCGCGTCTGCGTCAATTGGCACTCAGATCACGCATATTCGCGCCGGGAACCTACTTTACAAAGAGGATCCTACCGGCACGGCCCTTACCACGCTGGATGGCAGGAAGTGGTCTCCTGCTGGCAACCGTTTGTTCCTCCAGCACTGGATGGATAATGACGTTCCCGGCACCACCGACATGCGACCCGCGATGCTCTCTGCGGTAGCCTATGCTGCTACGCTGGGAACCCAATGTGTCATTTCCGGGAACGGCGAAACCATCGCCATGAGTTCGCAGGTGTATGTCAGTGCCCCTGAAAACGTCCTTTTCGAGGACATGACTCTTACCCCCTTGGGAGAGACGGTGTGGGCCAGCCATGATGGCTATCCGGGGCCGATGCTTCTTGTCACCGGGGATTACACAAGGTTCGGATCCGGGTTCAGGATGGAGCTTAGGCATATCTGCTCGGGCCTTCTGTTCTCTACTCCGGTGGCGTCTGGGCACGATGTTGGCATCTACATTCACGGCTGGGCGTCGGGTGGCTACGGCATCCGCACCAAGGCCAGCGCATCGCAATTCCGATCCAACAATTTGGTAGCTTGCCAGTACGAATGGGGCGAGACCGGGTTCGATGATCAGGCGAACCGTGTTGGCTACGGTCTAAAGATCGAGACCGCCGATTGTATGATCAACAATCCCATCGTCTATTACACTGGGTATCCGATCCACAAATCTGGTCCCGGATCGTGGCAGATTGTCAACGCGCATCCTTTTAATGGTGCGATGACTGTAATTACCGATCCTGACGCCATCTATACCCTTTACATCGAAGAGCCAAACAATGGCACGATCATTGGCGGCTACTATGACCAAGGGACCGTGTTTATCAATGCTGACAATTTGCACAATGGCACCGACACATTGCAGATCGTCAATGCGTGGTTCCCGTATGTGGGTTCGGCTGGGAGCAATACTGACAGCCTCCGTATTCATACTAGCGTGGCAGATAATAACCTCAGGGGTCTGACGCTCAACGGTACTAGGTTTACTCCTAGAGCCAACAGCATCCGGTTCACGACAGAGGGAAGCGGTAGTTTCACGGATCCTAAGCAATGGAGCTGCTTCGCTGTTCAGGATGCTGACGGCGGTATTCCTTCCAATATGACCACCCTGTTCCAACTCGGGCAGTACTTCGGTCTGTCGTGGGATGGAACCACCGCCAAGATGAAATTCGATGTCTCTGGCACCGCAAGCATACAGGCCAAGCAGATCATTGAATTTGACACCGACTACGATGCTAACAGCGGAACTGTCGCAGGGTATTCGTTCAAGATTAAAGGCGTGGAGCACCACAGCGTCAACTATCTTGGTCAGTGGTTCCTATTCGATGGATTTGCCTCTGGTGGAGGAGCTGTTGGAGGCATCTACTATAGTGGAAATGCCCTCTACATCGCTCCCTCTAAATCCGATGGCACTGGGCTGGACTATACCAACAGGCTGATCTCCGTTCCCGGCACTGGCTGGAGTACGGATCTTGCCCTTGCGGTTGGTGGAAAGCTGACGGTGGGCAGTACTATTAGCGCCAAATATATCGTTGAAGCCCACACCGAGGGATCCGGCTCTCCGCATATTCTCTATGCGTCGGAAAGTCTGAAAGTCTTGACCAACGAAGGTGCGGCGGCTCTCAACTACCACACGCTTCCCTCAGCGTCTGCCGGTCAGTCGTTCACGTTCGTCGTGCAGAATACCTACGGTATCCACATCTCGGCAGCCCCTGGAGATACGATCAGGGTAGGTACTGCCGTTTCTACGACATCTGGGAGCCTTTCTTCCTCTTCCGTGGGCAACAGCATCACCCTTGTCGCTATTAACGATACGGAGTGGGTTGCTACCTCGGTAATTGGCACGTGGACACCCTCCTAACCGTCTGCCCAGCTCTAACTAACGGAGAGTAATAATGGATCTTGAACTGGGTTTTACCCGAAAGATCATCACCAAAGCCAAAGACTACGGTGTTTCCCGAAAGCAACTGGCGTATATCCTTGCCACCGCATACTGGGAAACGGCTCACACAATGGAGCCTGTCGAGGAAGCCTACTTTCTACAGACCCGCTATAACTGGTCTGACGAGCGGATGGACAAGTGGCGAAGGGATAACCTTCGCTACTACCCGTGGCACGGCAGGGGTTTCGTACAGCTCACTTGGGAGAGTAACTACCATCTAGCCAGCGGTAAAACAGGGGTCAATCTGATTGCGTACCCGCAGAAGGCTATGGATCCTGACACCGCCGCAGACATTCTGGTCAAAGGAATGATGGAGGGATGGTTTACTACCCGTAAGCTCACTCAATACGTTGACGACGATGCCGCCGACTATATGAACGCGCGCCGCGTCGTCAATGGTACCGACAAGGCCGAAGAGATCGCTGCCCTTGCTCAGCAGTACGACCTGCTTCTTGAGGAGGATGGCTATGGACGCCCAGCGCCTTCGCTTATCGAAGTCATCATTCGATTACTTACTGAACTATTCAAAAGGAAATGATCATGCTGAACTGGCTGAAAGGCTACCGCACCCAGCTCTTCGGGCTGATGATTGCCATCCTCGGGCTGCTTGAGCAATATGCGCGTGAAGTCTTCCCCGAGGAGTGGCAGGGGTTCATCCTGCTGGCCGTTGGTATTGCCATCATCATTCTCCGAGAGATTACCAATACCGCTCCACGGCGAAAGGAGTGAGCTATGCTTCGGCTGCTTCAGCTCCTTCTTGGAGGACCACTCGAACGCATTCTACAGACAGTAGAACATTCGGTTGACAACGAGACCGAACGTGACCGCATCAAGACTGAGGCAGTCAAGACCTACGTGGATGCCCAGACACGGATCCTTACCGGACGTGGCTGGTGGTTTCCCCTCTTCTTCATCGTTCCGCTTGGACTGTGGTTCGCCTCTGTCTGTATCTACAGCATCCTCTTTTGTCAGCGCTGTGCCTTTCCACAGGAATGGACCGTAGCAGCACTGCCTGCCCCGCTCGATGAATGGGCAGGGGTAATCATCGGAAGCCTGTTTCTGGCCCGGTATGGGGAACAACTCGTAGCGAGGCTAAAGCGATGAGTGATGAACCCACCATCAGAGACATCTTCTACAAGCTGGGTGCATTGGAGAGCAAGATAGACAGCGTTCTGTCCCTCCAAGACAACGACCGCAAGCGATTATCAGAGCTTGAGAAGAGAACATCGACACTGGAGAAGGTGGAGGCTAAGCGCACTGGAATGCTTGTAGCGTTGGCAGGGTTCTTCTCCATCATCTCCTCTGTCGTGGTTAAATACATAGCTTCACACATGAGCATCAACTGACATGAGCAAGAGAGCTACTGAAGCTCTCCTTGCTGAACTTCATAGTCAAACTGCTGAACACCTCATTACCCGTCTGAAGTCTGGACAGGCTACACCGGCTGAGGTTTCCAATGCTATCCGCTTCCTGAAGGATAATGGCATCGAGGCAGTTCCCGAGGCGAATGACGCCCTGCACAGGATCGTCAACTCTCTCCCTGACTTCGAGGACAGCGAGGATGGCTTGCATACCTTACAATGAAAGAAACTAAAACCTGCAACAAGTGCGGGGAAGAGAAGCCCAAGGAGGCATTCGAACCCCGCCGCCGAACCTGTCGTGCTTGTAGGTCTAAGGAAAGGCAGGACAGGGCTGATAATAAGGCTCTCCCAGATAGACATGCAGATGTACCTAGGATTGACCCGCAGATCCCCGAGGCTGACTACAGCAAGGATCCGCTGGCCCCGCTGAAGAAGGACTTCAGGAAGTTCCTCTGGTATGTCTGGAGGGAGATCGGCCTGCCCGAGCCTACCCCGGTACAGCTCGACATAGCCATGTTCCTACAGCATGGCCCGAAGAAGATCGGTATCGAGGCTTTCCGGGGCGTAGGCAAGTCCTTCATCACCTCGGCCTATGTCGTCTGGGAACTGCTGAGGGATCCTCAGAAGAAGATCCTAGTCGTCTCTGCCTCCAAGAACAGGGCAGACAACTTCACCATCTTCACGCTGAGCCTCATCAATGAACTGGAGGTTTTGAAGCATCTGAGGCCCAAGTCCAACCAGCGGCAATCCAAGATCGAGTTCGATGTTGGACCTGCGATTGCCGACCAGTCACCCTCGGTTAAATCCGTGGGCATCACGGGGCAGATCACGGGTACTCGGGCAGACATCATCATTGCGGATGACGTGGAGGTTCCAAACAACTCGGCTACGGCTGATATGCGGGAGAAGCTGCTGGAGAGAACGAGAGAGTTCTCGGCCATTCTCAAGCCTCTGCCTGATGCCAAGACGATCTACCTCGGTACTCCCCAGACAGAGGACTCGATCTACAACAAGCTTCCAGAGACCTTCACTGTACGCATCTGGCCTGCCCAGTTGCCATCGGCAAAGGAAGCAGAGACCTATGGGGACAGGCTGGCTCCGTATGTTCGACAGCTTATGAAGGAAGGGCAGGCGGGAGATCCCGTCGATCCCAGACGCTTCACCATCTTCGATCTGTCGGAGAGACAGGCTGAATATGGCAAGGCAGGTTATGCCCTGCAATTCATGTTGAACACTCAGCTCAGCGATCTGGAGAGGTATCCTCTGAAGGTCAAGGATCTGGTCATCATGCCTCTCGACAAGGAGAAGGCTCCTATGGTGGTCAACTGGATGCCTGACCCTGAGAAGGTGTGTAAGGAGCTTCCCAACCTAGCGATGGCTGGGGACAGGTTCTACTGGTCTCACAGTGTCTCTACGGAGTTCCATGAGTACACCGGCAGCGTACTGGCGATTGACCCTAGTGGTAGAGGCAAGGACGAAACCGGCTATGCAGTCGTCAAGATGCTCAATGGCTACTTGTTCGTAACTCAGGCTGGAGGTCTCCAAGGAGGGTACGACGATGCAACCCTTGCCAAGCTGGCGGATATCGCCAAGCAGGAGAAGGTCAATCTCGTGATCTACGAGAGCAACTTCGGTGACGGCATGTTCGGTGCTCTGTTCCAGCCTGTGCTGAACAGGGTGTACCCCTGCATGGTAGAGGAAGTCAGACACTCCATCCAGAAGGAGAAGAGGATCATCGACACCCTTGAACCAGTGATGGCAAGGCACAAGCTGGTCGTGGATCCCAAGGTCATCGACAACGACTACAAGACTGCCCAGTCTTACGATGCCGAGAACAAGTTCCAGAAGACCTTGGTCTACCAGATGACAAGGATCACGTTCGACCGTGGTGCACTGAAGCATGACGACAGGTTGGACGCTCTGGCTATCGCGGTGAACTACTGGGTTGAACAGATGTCTCAGGACGAGCTGAGAGGGCTTCAGGAGCGCCGAGATGAACTGCTGGATAGGGAACTAGCCAAGTTCATGGAGCACGCACTGGGGAGTCGCTACAGCGGCTCTGAGAGCATGTCTGTGCTGGACCTTAGGCCGTTCTGACGGTTATGCGCGGGGTTGACTGGAGGATTAACTTTGGGAAACCCCTGCGTAACCGTGGGGATTGGTTTTTACCAAAAAATCTGAAGAGAGATACGTAGATATCGACCGTCGGGATTCCCCCGTAGGGGTCTCACGCGCCCGCGCGCGAAGATCGCACGCCCGCCCGCGCACGCGCATACGTCACACGCGCACGTCACGCGCCGGGCATAACCCTTTGATTTCCAAGGAAAACCGAGGGATTGAGGATCGGATGGGTAAGATACGCGCACGCGCACACGAGGATAGGTCAACAATGCTGTCCTATTCTCTCTGCGTTGTGCGGTATTTTTTTTCTTTTCGGCTCAATGGGTTGTAAGAAAGTTGGCCAGACCTTGAAAAAAACGCTTGCCAAATCGGTAGCCTTCCGCCATAGTAACAGACAGAAAGGAGAAAGACATGGCCAGAGTAAAGATGGTGTGTGCTCACTGTGGGAGCAGGAACGTAGTCCGAGATGCTTGGGCTGAATGGGATTTCGAGAACCAGTGCTGGGAGCTTGCGGCGGTTTTTGATGCAGCACATTGCGAGGACTGCGACTGGGATGTGTCGGTTGTTGAGAAGGAGGTAGAACAATGAAAGACCAGATCGGACAAATCATCGCCTATGAGAACGGCGAGCTTACCGAGGACGAAGTGATCGACCTGTTTCAGGAGCTGATCAACAGCGGCTTGGTCTGGCAGTTACAAGGTCACTACGGTCGAATGGCTTCGGCTCTGATCGACGCTGGCTACTGCGAGCCTGCTTGTGAAGCAGCGTGATTGATTTCTACTAAGCCTTACGGAAAGGTAGGGCTTAGCTACAAGTCAATCTCTGGCTTGACTACCACTATCACCACCAACCGAAAGGACAAATCATGGAAGGCCAAAATAACCCGCTCTTCGTCATGTTTGAAAAGCACACGGGTATCGCTAACGAGGCGTTTGAACATGGCGAGCACCAGAAGGCAATGGTGCACATGCTTATCGCTGCCTTCGCCGCTGCTGCTGCGGGCACCGCCGATAGCAAGGCCGCTGCCGCTCTGATCGTTAACGTCTACATTCCTCAGTACACCGAAGAGCACAACGTCAACATGGATGGCGTAGACATGCCGGATGGATGGCGTGAAGAGCTTATCGCCGCCAGTTTTGAGGCTGATGGTGACGCCTACATCAACGTAGGCAAGATGGCCAAGGCTCGGCTCGACGCCATCGTTGCCGCCCACTACGCCAACTGATCAACCCAACCAGCCAACCAACCAGAAAGGAACTACACCATGCACACCGAACCTCGCGCCGACTTCACCGTCATTGACTTCCACGGTAACGCCGTCATGGCCTACGAGAATGCTCAGATGGCTTTCTATCTGGGTGCTGTTCAGAGCGCTGCTGCCTCTCTGGCTACCGCCGCTGCCTGCGCCTATGCCGAGGGCACTGAGGAAGCCATCGAGGCTGCTGACGGCCTGTTCTCGGAGGGAGACGCCATCCAGCAGATGGCCGAGGCTGGGGCCAACCTCGCCCTGATCGAGCTGGCTGATGACGTGGTGGAAGCTGTTGGAACCCACATCGCCAACAAGGTCTATACCAAGCTGGGTGACTGTCTGTGAAAGCTGCCTGATCAACCGTATGGTTACGCATCAGCAACCCGTGTTGGTGCGTAACCACTATCATTACATGCAACAAAGGAACACAGAATGAACACCTTCGACACCGTAGAAGAACTTGCCCGCCTCGGGGACGCCGCTGCAGAGGCTGGGCGCTGGGCTGAGAGCGCTGATTATGCCTCTCAGTGTATCGACCTGATTGAGGGCAGCGACGACTACCCCGAAGAGTATCGTGAAGGCTCGCTTGTCGCACTGAAGACGATCTTTGCTATCAGCATCCTCAGTGCAGCGAAGGCTGAACGCGAAGAAACCGGCAAGGCTGCGTGAGGTAAGCTCACTATCACTTTCTGATTTCACCAACCAACCTGCAAGGAAAATATCATGACGCAATACACCATCGGCCAGCGTGTTCGCTGCATTCGCACCAAGGAGGAGAGGGCCGAAGAAACTGAGCGTGTCCGGGCTATGGGAGAGCTTTGGTGCTATACTCCCGAAGAGGATGCGCTCAATGTCAGCAACAATATGAATGCGCCCATCGTCGGGGACACGGGAACCATCGAGGAGCTTGACGAAGACTTCGACATTGCTCTGGTCAACTGGGATCGGGATATTGGGCCTGTGTCTGGAGAGCGCACCAAGCCTTCCCACTGGTATATGGAGTATCACCACTTCGAGCCTCTGGAGGCTGATCAGGAAGAAGCTGCCTGAGTTAGCTTTGAGCTGGAGCCTTGGCAATAGGCTCCAGACCTGAGTTAACTAAAGGAGGTCAGAATGACTTATCATAACTCTTTCCCAGATATGACCGTGGAGGAAAAACTCCGATACTTTGCCGAAGAGATGCTGCTTGATCCGTTGTTCAGGAAACTCTTCGTAGATACCTTCGCCGTGGTGGAAGAGGAGTTTGCAGATATGGAGGATGAAACCGGAATTGAAGTCTCGTGGGATGATCTGTTCGCAGAGACGTGTTTCAGGCTCAAGGAAATCTGAGAAAGTAACTATTGACACTAGCGGCAGCCTTACGGTTAGGTAATGCTAAGGGGTCAGACGAAGAAACTCTTGTGTAGGGCATGGGCATGAGGATATACCTAGCTATCAACATTCTGGACGCCATCGTAGTAAACTGGGATGCATCAGGAGTGTTTATCAAGCTCTGGAGGTACGAAAAATGGATAAGTACAAGCTCAAGCGGATCTTAGAGAAGCTACAGCAGATCGACCCTGCGATGCCTCTCAGTGCCCTACAGGCGTTTGTCTGGGTGGCTATGAACGAGGGTCATCACCAGTATGACCTTGAGCAATACCTCGGCACAACCAACGCCACAGCCTCGCGCTCTATCCAGTGGTGGAGCGACTGGAAGTCCTTCAAGGACGGCAAGAAGGGGCCGGGTTTCATCGAGAGCTACCCGGATCCTGCCGACAAGCGCTACCGCGTGGTGCGCCTGACCAAGAAGGGCAGGGCGTTCTGGGAACAGTTAGTAGGAGAAGACCATGATCAGAAAGCGGGGTAACGCCTATCAAGCTGACGTTTCTGCCGGTGGCAAGCGTAAGCGTAAGCAGTTCTCAACATGGTCGGCAGCGAAGGCATGGGAGGACGCTCAGCTAGAGGCTGGGGGTCTTTCCCCTTCGGCCAGTACCTACTCTTCCGAAAGCCTTTCAGGTGCCTCCAGCCGCCTTATAGGCGTGCTGTGGGGCAACTCTGACTATAGCTTCACAGTCAGAAGGAACCTTGACGAGGTACTGGAGGTCATTGGTGATGTTCCTGTTGATCAATTTTCGGACAAGCACGTTGAGAAGCTGATCAATCACTACAGATCAATCGGTAACTCCAACGCCACGATCAACAGGAAGTTTGCCTGCCTGTCTAAGCTGTTCAGGCACCTGCACAGAACCCGCGCTATCTCGTTCATGCCTTACTTTCCTAGGCAGAAGGAGCCTGTGGGAAGGATCCGCTTCCTGACCTTGGATGAGGAGGACAGAATGTTCCACTTCATCCGCCAGTTCAGCGAAGATCACTACCGTCTGGTAGTGTTTCTAGTGGACACCGGGGCCAGATTCAGCGAAGCTCTGAAGCTGGAGTACAGGGACATCAACAAGGCTCAACGCAGCGTGACCTTCTGGGAGACTAAGACCAACCACAGTCGGACTGTCTACCTGACAGACAGGGCCTACGAGGCGGTCATGTCAGTGGAGGAGGGCAAGCCTCCCTTTGGCTCCATAAACAAATGGACCTTCAGGGATCACTGGGATAAGGCTAGGGAATTGGCTGGTCTTGGACACGACAGCCAAGTTGTGCCACATACGTTAAGACATACCTGTGCCTCTCGGCTGGTACAAGGTGGTATGGACCTTCGCCGGGTGCAGGAGTGGCTAGGACACCGATCTATGCAGATGACGATGCGCTACGCTCACCTCGCTCCATGCGACCTGAAGCTGTGCGTCGATGTACTGGAACGCGGGCGTGGCGGAATGGTAGACGCAGCGGTCTTAAACACCGCATCCTGAAGGGGGAGTGAGGGTTCAAATCCCTCCGCCCGCACCAGCACATAAGGAAGTTATAAGATGCTTGACAGACTGCTTGGGTGGGCACTGTTCTTGGGCAACGTCCTAGTTGCAGTATGTCTCACTATCATCATCGTCAGTGCTCTATCGCAGTACCTTCTAGGACTGCCTATCCTTGCTCCAGAAGTTAACAAATTGACCACACGAGTATTCGTCGCTGGAATACTTCTAGTTGTCCCGTGTACTCTTGTGTGGCGTATCAGGAATGTCAAGACTGATGTTCCTTGATGTGACGTGACACGTGACCGAGGCGTGACAC
Organism: Coriobacteriia bacterium; assembly: GCA_041595875.1. Lineage (GTDB taxonomy): Bacteria > Actinomycetota > Coriobacteriia > Anaerosomatales > Anaerosomataceae > UBA2279. The sequence continues at coordinate 17,708 of JBFHJN010000014.1, read as the reverse complement.
GACACCTACACCTACAATCAACTACCTGAAATCACTGTGGTTTTAATCCATCTTGGGACTTAAAATCACTTAGCCAATAGTTACACATCTCTTGGGCTTACAGGCTGAAGACCTGTGACCCTCTGATTTTGCTTGGGATAGGTAAGTGATACTGACTTACCAGAGAGTAATCCCTACGGAAGCTGTGTGACTTCACATATGAAAGGAAATGACCGATGAGCTATGCTTTTGTCGCTACTGGTTCGATGGCGCTGACTGCTTTCTTGCTTGGGAAGGATGACTGGCGCTTTGGAGCCTTCTTCCTAGCCGTCTTCTCTGGGATGGGGGCGGTAGTTGCGGCCTTCAACGGACTGTGAGGTACGCCATGAGAGCTACCCTTTACGTCCGGCCTGACGGCTACCGGACACGCTTTGAAATCACCGAGATTGAGGACGATGACCGGGCCTTCTTCGAGTACCTAAACATTGGTATCTCACTGGAGATATCCCAGACGGCCTACATCCTCTACGCCAAGATCGGCCCTTCAGAGTGGGATGAGCTTACCTACATCGTACCTAGAGGACAGACCTGTAGGCAGGCCATGACGGCTCTGCGGAAGCTCTGTGAGGATGCTCTGAGGATTTAGGACTACCAGTCGGTAAGCTGGCCTAAGTATAACTATAGGTATACCATATGATAAGCATAAGGATAAGCGAACGTATGAACCTAAGTTAATACTTGTACCAGTACCTATACCTACTCTTAGGTCTTATAAGCTAGTCTATAAGCTGTCTTATAAGCTGTCTTATAAGCTAGAGGTATCTCAAGTAACTACAGGATAACCTACAGAATGACCTTGAGTGAAACCGACAGTGTACTGTCAGTTGATCCTATGGATATCCAGAACCGTCTAGAAGAAGAAATGCGGACTGTAGCTGAAGCCCGTCTTCAGAAGGATGTCCAGTCTCACGCCGATATGGGGGCCTTCTCAGACTCCCGTGTCGGCGTCAAGTTTGTGAAAGCTGCCTACAAGCCCTTCGTGGATGCTGTTAGGTCTTTCGTCTATCCGACAGAAAGGAAGGCTGGTCGTCAGCAAAGAGCTGCTGGCATCCTCAGAGACACAGGTCTTGAACCTGAAGTCATCGCCTACCTTTTCGTCAAGGGAGTATTCAACTGGGTCTTCAAGTCCCTGTCCAGCGACAGGATGAAGAGGATCAAGCGTGTGTCTCTCTGCATCAACGCTGCCGATCTGATCCATACTGAGTGGAGGCTTCGTGTCTTCGAGCAGACCGAGGGCCGCAAGGCTCTGCTGGACAAGATCATGCGGGATATGGACCGAAGAACCTATCCGAAGGAATGGCGTCTGCGTACCATCAGGATGTACTTCGATGCAGAACGTGTGGAGTGGAACGGATGGACGCGAAGGGAGAAGCTGCTTGTTGGCTACTCTCTCATGCTGCTGTTCCGTGACTCCACAGGGCTGATCGAGGCTCCCAAGGATGATATGTATGTCTCGCCAACGCCTGCACTTGTGGAAGCCATACAGAAGGCTATGCAGGCATCCGCCACCGACTTCACGCTTTACTGGCCTATGGTCAAGAAGCCTATCCCTTGGTCAGAGGATCGAAACCTGTTTCGAGGGGGCTACCTAGGAAAGGGCAGGGTGCGACCATATCCGATCATCAAGGGAGCTACCAAGCGAGACGTTGACCGGATGCTGAAGATGGATTGGTCGCAGGTACTACCAGCCATCAACACACTTCAGGAGACCCCGTGGAGGGTCAACCGAAAGATGGTGGAGATCCTTGACTGGGTTTTCAATGATCTGGGGGATGGCCGGTGTGATCTTCCAATGCCGAACGACATTCCACTTCCACCCATACCGTTCGACTACGACACCAACGAGGAAGTCAAGAAGGCGCATAACAGCGAGGTATTCCTGATCCACGATGCGAACAGACAGTTGATCTCGAAGCGCATCGCCGTGATCTCAACCTTGGCACTGGCAAAAAAATTTCAGCAGTTCCACAAGATCTACTTTCCTCACAACCTCGATTCCAGAGGAAGAGCCTATCCTCTGCCTGCATTCCTCAACCCTCAGGGACCGGATTATTCAAAGTCCCTGCTTGAGTTCGCCCACTCTGAGCCTATCGAAGACGATGAGCAAGCTGCGTGGCTGGCTATTGCTGGTGCTAACGCATGGGGGAACGACAAGGTAAGTCTTCAAGAGCGTGCCGATTGGGTCGTGGACAATGAATGGTGGATCGTGGAATGTGGCCGCAATCCCAAGGCAAATACCAAGTGGATGGAAGCTGATGAACCCTTCATGTTCCTGCGTTTCTGCATGGAGTGGGCCGGGTATGTCGAAGCCTATGATCAAGGGCTTCCCTTCTACTCACGAATGCCAATCCACGTTGATGCTACGAACAGCGGGCTACAGCACTACTCGGCCATGCTCAGGGATCCAGTTGGGGGTCGGTCTGTAAACCTAGTTCCCGGCCTTGATCGGCAGGATATCTACGGGGATGTAGCCAAGGAAACCTTGAGGATCCTTGAGGGTCTGGTGGATGATCCAGACGTAGGTCTCATGGCACAAGGCTGGATAGCCTTCGGGCTGGACCGAAAGATGACCAAGCGTCAAGTCATGGTCGTACCCTACGCCGGGAAGTTTTCGTCGTGCATGGAGTACACCAGAGATGGCTATCTGGATAAGCTCAAGGCCGGGCACGCAAGGCTCTGGGATAAACAGGAGGATCACCCAAGGGTCATCTTTCTTGCCAAGTGCATCTGGGAAGCCATCGATAACGTGGTTGTCAAGGGCAAGGAGGCGATGCAATGGCTATCCAAGGCGTCATCTGCATGGTCAAAGGGCATGAACAAGGCTGAGGTAGAGGATGCCTATGACCGCCGCCTGACATGGACAACGCCTGACGGGTTTGAAGCTGTCCAGTGGAGAGACACCTCCAGAAAATGCGTGCTCAACACCAAGCTGGAGGGCAGGGTACAACTGGTCTACTACGAAGAGACTGGGAAGCTGGATGGCAGGGATATGTCCCTCTCTATGGCCCCAAACTTCGTACACAGTCTGGACGCCTGCCACATGCGTATGTCGATTATGAAGGCGATGGAGCTGGGCATCAGGCACTTCGCCATGATCCACGACTCCTTCGGTGTACACGCTCGGTTCATGCCCATGTTCATCCGTGACGCCGTGAAGCCTGCTTTCATCGAGATGTACCGAGACAACAACCCGCTGAAGGATCTGGCTGACAAGATCCCCTTCAAGATGGACCCACCGCCTGTGCGCGGATCGCTGGACCTTGAGGGCATCCACGAGAGCGAGTTCTTCTTCAGCTAACACTTACAGAAGTGGAGGGGTTACATTTAGGACTACCAATCGGTAAAGACCAAACCCCTCCAACCAAGATCATGGAGGATCAATGCTTGATCGCATCACCGACCTTTCAACTAGCGAGGTCCACGACGCCGTTCGAGCGCACCTAGTCGCCAAGCACGCAGAGGACTCTCTGGTGGTTCTGGTCTTCGATACCACAGTCGAGAACCTGCTCGATGAGGGTGACTACAACACGCTCGAAGGCTTTCTACAGTCCCAATGGGACGCCCACGACTAACCAACATTTCCGTTAAGGGAAGATACATGGCTAAAAAGAAGAAGTTTGTAACCCCTGCTGGTATTGCTGTCTACCCGCGCCTCAACCGGCCTGACACCAAGTTTCACGAGCACGGCACCTACAAAGCGGACCTGCGTATTCCTATCGAGGAAGCGAAGCCGCTCCTGAAAGAGCTGGGGGATATCTACAAAGCACATACCGGACAGGCTCACCAGAAGTTTCCTCCCAGCAAGGACAAGGATTCGATCTGGTACTTTGAGCAGGATGAAGACGGCGATTTTGACAAGGACTATGTGATCCTGAAGCTTCGCGCAAGGAACGTGATGACTAAGACAGGAGAGGTCTGGGATCGCAAGCCCAAGATTTTTGATGCTGAGGGAAACCGGCTCAAGAAGGCTCCTAAAATCGGTGGCGGTACCGTGATGAAGGTCTCGTTCGAGGCTGACTGCTATGCCACCAAAAAGGTCTCTGGTGTTCGCCTGATCCCGAACGCCGTTCAGATCATCAATCTTGTTGAATACGAAGAAGGCGGATCGGCTGAAGATTACGGATTCGGCAAGGAGGATGGGTACACCTCTGACTCTGAGTACGACGACGAATTTAGCGACGAAGGCAATAATAACGATAAGAACGATGCCGACGATCAAGAGAACGAAGAGGGCTTCTACTAATTCTGGAGGCTGGGCTACCAAGACCGACAATGGATTTCGATCAGGTCTGGAAGAGCGTATCGCTCAGGAGCTGTTAGAGCAGGGGGTCCAGTTCGAGTATGAGACCAAAGTAATTGAATACGACAAGCCAGCAAAGAGGGCTAAGTATACTCCAGATTTCATCCTGAGTAATGGGATCATCATCGAGACCAAGGGTAGGTTCCTTACCGCTGATCGCCAAAAGCATTTGCTCATAAAGTCTCAGATGCCAGAGCTGGATATCAGATTCGTGTTCTCCAACTCCAATACCAAGATCTCAAAGAAGTCGCAGACGACTTACGCCATGTGGTGCGAGCGTAACGGCTTCAAGTACTCAGACGGGTTTATCCCAAAGGAATGGTTAGAGGATGACGGTACAGGAGCATGAAGAAAGCTTTTGTGTGGCTCACGAACCTTGTCCTGAATGCGGTTCTTCCGACAATCTCGCTCGATATAGCGATGGCCATGCTTGGTGCTTCACTCCCGGCTGTTCTTACAAAGAGAAAGCGGAGGGGGCTGAAGGACCGCCAGTAAAAGCCTCAGGCAAGCCAAAGAAAACCATCTCCTACATGGGGGAGGTCAAGGCAGTCGTATCCCGAGGGTTGACCGAGGAGACCTGCCAGAAGTGGCAGTACAGGGTAGGCAAGTACGATGACCGCCCAGCGCATCTCGCGTTCTATCTGTCGGATGACCGCCAGCCCATCGCCGCGAAGGTACGATTTCCAGACAAGAGCTTCACGTTCATCGGGGATCCCAAGGCTGTAGGTCTCTATGGCCAGTGGCTTTGGCGAGACAAAGGCAAGATGCTGGTCATCACCGAGGGAGAGATCGACGCTCTAACCGTCAGTCAACTCCAAGGGAACAGGTGGCCAGTCGTCAGCGTTCCCAACGGAGCACAGGGAGCTGCCAAGGCCATCAAGAAGTCACTCGATTGGGTCGAGGGATTCGAGAAGGTCGTCTTCATGTTCGACATGGATGATGTAGGCCAGCTAGCTGCCAAGGAAGCCGCCAAGGTACTGACGCCCGGCAAGGCATATATCGCCTCTCTGCCGCTGAAGGATCCCAACGAGATGCTTCAGGCTGGTAGGGGCAAGGAAGTCGTTGACGCCATCTGGGGTGCCAAGGCTTTCAGGCCGGATGGGATTGTCTATGGCAGCGATATCTCGCTGGATGACCTGAAGGCTGGAGCCTCAAGAGGGTATTCGATCCCATACGAGGAGCTGAACACCAAACTTGGTGGTCTGAGGAAGCAGGAATTGACCCTGCTTACTGCCGGTTCAGGCATTGGTAAGTCCACCATCGCCAGAGAGATTGCCTACCACCTGCACCAGCAACACGGCCTCACCATAGGCAACGTGTATCTGGAAGAGAGCTTGTCCAAGACGGCTCAGGGATACGTGGCGATCCACAACAGCATTCCTCTGGGTTCTCTCAGGGCTGATCCCTCGCTTCTGTCGGATGAACAATGGAAGAAGTCGTTCGATCAAGTGATCAACCAACGCATGTTCTTCTATGATCACTTTGGCTCACTGGAGAGCGACAATCTTATCTCCCAGCTTCGATACATGGCAGTGGCTCTGGGCGTGGACTTCATTGTCCTAGACCACATTTCCATCGTCGTGTCAGGGCAGGAGAGTTCAACCGAGGGTGAGAGAAAAGACATTGACAGGCTGATGACTAGGCTCAGGTCTCTGATTGAAGAGACCGGCGTAGGTATTATCGCCATTGTCCACCTGAAACAACCAGAGGGTAAACCGCACGAAGAAGGCGGGCGCGTAACACTTTCCCAGCTACGCGGATCCGGTTCGCTTAAACAGCTATCGGACAACGTTATCGCATTGGAGCGGAATCAGCAGCATTCAAAGATGGCTGATGTCTCCACGATACGAGTCCTGAAGAACCGTGAGTTCGGTGATGTGGGAGTAGCCGATGTCCTTAAATACCACAAGGACACAGGCCGACTGCTTACCGCCTCTGATTTTGATCTGGAAGAGGAGAAGTCCGATGATCCAGACGGAGGCGACACTTTCCCATACTGATGACGAAGTGTTTGAGATGGCAGAGTTTACCTGCTTGGTCGCTACTAAGGTTCCAGAATGGGAACCCATCTATCGGCACTTCACAACTGAAGCGACTGGGCTTGAAAGTCCGGGCTTCAAGAAAGGAATGCCTGTGTCGCAGAATATGAAAATCCTGACGATGCTGAAGTCTGGCAAGACGATCACACGTCTTATTGCCATGCACTACGGCATTATGAACCTGACTGCCCGCATCTCCGAACTACGGAACTTCGGCTACGACATTCGTTGTAGAATGAAGAAGGATGCGGAGGGCCGCGAGTACGGCGAGTTCTATCTGGAGGGGGCTGCATGAAAGTCCTTATCCTGATCCTCGGCCTGCTTTGGTCTGATGGCGAGATCTCCTATACTCACGGGCAAGTAGCCTCATGTGATCCGCATGATGTTTACGTCACCGTGTTCGAGGCACTTCCACGTATTGCAGATCAGCGGGCTTCGGCCCGTGTAGAAGTATCTGCAATTGATGCTGAGTGCATCGAGCTTGATCTCACCCTTCCTAACGCGGAGAGCTGATGAAGGAGGCACCGTTGCGCATAGTCTTTGACTGCGAAACTGACGGCTTCCTCGAAGATCTAACCCAAGTATTCTCCCTTGTCCTGAAGGACGCCGACACCGGGGAAGTCTGGTCATACTCGGACAACCCCGGATACCTCCCTGTAGATGAAGGCGTCAGGAAGCTGATGGAGGCCGACCAGATCATTGGCCACAACATCATCTCCTTCGACATCCCAGCGCTTCAGAAGGTTTATCCTTGGTTCACCATCAAGCGTGAACAGGCGTTTGATACGCTGGTCATGTCGCTACTCCTCTGGCCCGACCTGAGGGACCGCGACATGCAGAAGGTAAAGGCAGACCCGGACTTTCCCAAGAAGCTGATCGGAATGCACCGATTGGAGGCTTGGGGCTACCGCCTCGGCTTTCACAAGATGGAATATGATGGGGGGTTCGAGAGATGGACCCCGGTCATGCAGGAATACTGTGAGATCGACGTGGAAGTCACCGACCGGCTGTTCAAGATGATCGAGTCGAAAGACACAGATCAGCGAGCTGTCGAACTGGAACACGAGGTCAAGTTCATCTGCGTGGACATGGAGCAAGCTGGCTTCGCTTTCGACCGCAAGAAGGCCGAGAAGCTGACCGCAACTCTTATCTCACGACGCGCAGAGATCGAGACAGAGCTGCAACAGGTCTTCCCTCCGTGGGAGGTCAAGACCCCGTTCACTCCGAAGGTCAACAACAAGAAGCTGGGTTACGAGAAGGGGGTGCCGACCTACAAGAAGAAGACGGTCATCTTCAACCCCGGCTCCCGCCAGCATATCGAGAACCGTCTCAGGAAGCTCCGTGGGTGGAAGCCCAAGGAGTACACCGACAACGGACAGGCTAAGGTGGATGAAACAGTCCTAGCCTCTCTGCCGTGGCCGGAAGCCAAGCTGCTGTCAGAATACTTCCTGATCCAGAAGCGCCTCGGCCAGATCGCTGAAGGTGCTCAGGCATGGCTGAAGCTGGAGAAGAACGGTCGTATCTACGGCCAGATCATCACCAACGGGGCTGTAACCGGCAGGGCAACCCACAAGAAGCCCAACGTAGCCCAGACGCCTGCTGTAGGCGCTGAGTACGGCGCAGAGTGTCGGGAATGCTGGACAGTAGCACCGGGTAAGATTCAGGTCGGCATCGACGTGTCCGGGCTGGAGCTGCGGATGCTGGCTCACTACATGGCCCAGCACGATGGCGGATCCTATGCCAAGATCGTTGTCGAAGGGGACGTTCACTGGGCTAACGTGCAGGCTCTGGGGCTGGTTCCTGTCGGTACTGTGCGAGATGAGCACGCCAACACAACCCATAAGATCTACCGTGACGGCACCAAGACGTTCATCTGAAATCGGATGACTTGAGAGGAAACTCTCTTGACAAAAATCTCGTGAACTCAGGGAAACTCTCTATGAGACAATCCTGAGCCAAGCCAAGTGTTCTGCTGCTCACCTAGGAGGTGACACAGATACTAAAAGTAAAACAAGCTCGTAAACAACGGACTGGTACGCCGGATAAGTACCCCCAGAAGAGGTTCAATCCAAAATCTTGTCGCAAGTGCGGGCAAATGTTTGAGCCTAAAGCCCCCTCACAACTCTACTGTTCAGAACCATGTGCCGAGAAAGCACAACGCGATGCCTATTACACTAGGACGTATGGGATCACTTCGGACGAATGGGAGCGGATGTACAAAGCCCAAGGAGGCGTATGCTACATCTGTCGAGAGGAGGGCTTCGTGATGGCTGACCACCACGAGGCTAAGCTTATGGTCGATCACGACCACACAACTGGCGAAGTAAGAGGTCTTCTTTGCCATAACTGTAACCGCGCTATCGGTCTTCTTCGTGAAGATCCAGAGCGCCTTAGACGAGCAATAGAATACTTGGAAGGTGCAACGACTATCCATTAATGGAGTAGGGCCAAGCGGCTCGAAGCGCGAGACCCCTAACAGTCAAAGCTGAGGGTGATGATATAGTCTGGTCTGCATGGCGACATGCAGCGGCCCTACTGGGCGGGATTGGATTAGCGACCCAATCTGAACATAACGATGCGTTCCTATACGGAGCTGGCGGTAAAAAGATCGGAACAACCATTCTCGAAAAGATCGCAATCCCCGAGCATAAAGGTGGACATGGCGATTACATTCTTCGTAAGTTCTTCGAGGGAAAGACTGCTGTTTCAGACGCTATGCTGACCAAGGTTGGCAACAAACTGAAGGCGGATTTCCTAAACAAGACCCCAGCCCTGAAGAAGTTGGTTGAGGGTGTTGGCAACGCCGTCAAGAAGCGCGGCTATCTGATTGGTCTCGATGGCAGGCACCTGCATATCCGCTCTGACCACGCCGCATTGAACACCCTGCTGCAATCGGCAGGGGCGCTGGTTTGCAAGAGGTGGATGGTCGAGCTTGATCGGGAGATCTACGCACGAGGATGGAGAGGTAAAGCTCAGCAGGTTGCTTGGGTACATGATGAGCTTCAGTTCGAGGTTGATCCAGAGATCGCTGAGGAGTTTGGACAGGTAGCCATCGACTGTATTGAAAAGGCCGGTACTTACTTCAACGTAAGGGTTCCTCTTACGGGTGAATATAAGATTGGATCTAACTGGAAAGAATGTCACTGATGCAATTCAACCAATACCAACGGGCGGCTCTTAAAACCGTCATTTACCCGCAGCACTACCAAGTGATCTATCCTGCGCTGAAACTCAGCGGGGAAGCGGGAGAAGTAGCCGAGAAAGTCGGAAAGTCCCTGCGTGATCGGGACGGCGAAATGTCGCCCGAGTTCAAGTCAGAGCTGGCAAAAGAGCTGGGAGATGTTCTCTGGTACATCGCAGCTATGGCCGCTGACCTTGGATACGACATGCAAACCATCGCAGAGATGAACCTGATCAAGCTCCAAAGCCGCGCCCAGCGCGGAGTCCTTGGTGGATCTGGGGATAACCGATGAGTCAAATCAAAGCTGAACTGATTGACTATATGGGGGATGATCTGCGGGTAGTGAACGCTGCCCGTGTCAGCTTCGCTAAGGAGAGCCATTTCCTCTGTCCTGTTGATAACGAACACTCACTAGCTGTAGATGCACTGACAGGGGAGGCGTGGTGCGAGGATTGTGACTATAACCATCCAAAGTGGGATGTGTCGTATGACGACAAGCGTCTTATCCGATACCTCGCCCGGCATGGTCACTGGACACCTTTCAGCCATCCTCAGATCACCCTGCGAGAAACCGTGCCCATCTTCGTGGCTAGGCAGCGGTTCAAGCACATGGTCGGCTTCACCTATAACGAGGTGAGTAGGCGGTATGTGGATGATGAACCTGAGTTCTACATGCCTGACGGCTGGCGTGTTAGGCCGGAGGGTTCGGTTAAGCAGGGGTCTGGGACAGGTAAGCTCCCAACTCCAGATTTTGAGGAGGGGTTCTGTATCAACTGTGGCACCCGACTGTCCCAACCGCGCAGAGCGCAGGGGGGAGGCCAGCAACGGAAGTATTGCTCAACTGAGTGTAAAACGCAGTTCACTAACAGAAATAGGAACCCCTACAAGAGCATCTTCAACAACGCCAAAGCCCGCGCCGTCAGGAACGGAATTGAGTGGGAACTGAACTTTGATGAGTTCGTGTTTCCAGAGTTCTGCCCATACTTAGGGATGAAGCTGGACTACTCCATAGGAAAGGGGACTATCCAACCAAATAGTCCCTCCTTTGACCGGAAGAACCCTGATTTAGGCTATGTCAAAGGAAACGTGGAGATCATCAGTAACAGGGCCAATAGCATGAAGAACGACGCTAAGCCGGAAGAACTGGTGAAAATGGCGGAGGCAATCCTGCTAAGGCATCGGGGATACGTGCCTGATTATTCCCATAGTTATGAGGGGGTGTGTGCTAAGGCACTCCAGCTTTACAACGATATGATTGAAGCTGGCTATTCTCCCGAGCAAGCCCGGATGGTCCTGCCTCAGTCGATGATGACCTCATACTACGTCACCGGCTCGCTGGCCGCGTTCGCCCGTGCCTATACCCAGCGGATCGACCCCCACGCCCAGCACGAGATCCAACTGCTGGCCAAGCAGTGGGACACTATCATCCGCCCGCTGTTCCCTGTGTCGTGGTCCGCACTCACCAAACCGAGAAACTGACATGAACGAAGAAACGATCCAGATGGCCCTCGATCCGATGGGCCTTCGCGCCAACGCGGTCGTGGACCTGCTGCGCGAGAAGAAGATGCCCGAGTTCCAAGATGACTACTCGCAGGCAGTCTTCGCCACCCTGATCGCCGGAATGGTAAAGCCGTTCCTTCCTACCCTTCAGCCTGTCTCCCAAGAGGGCAACGTAGTTCACATGGAGATGCGATGAAGAAGCCACAAGTCCTGATCATCGACGGTGATATCTTGTTCTACAAGGCGTCCTGTGTCGCTCAGGGGGATGTGGACTTCGGAGACGTGCAGGTATCGTGGGCTGACGAGGACGAGGCCATTCGATCCTTCAATACCCAAGTGGACCAGATTGTCGGCAGGCGCAGGTTCGAGAAGATTCTGATCGCCAAGTCCGATGACACCGGGAACTTCCGCAAGGAGCTGTTCCCCGACTACAAGGCCAACCGCAAAAGCCTTCAGAAGCCCGAGCTACTCGGCTTCATCAAGGAGTACGCCGCCGCCAAGTACGAGGTGTTGGAGCGTCCACGCATCGAAGCTGACGACATCGTTGGCATCATCGGGACCGACCCAGACGCCAAGGTGTTGATGCAGTCGGGCGACAAAGACCTGATGCAGATCCCCGGCTACCATCTGGTGGGCGACAAGATCGTCAAGGTCGAAGAGGACGAGGGGGAGCTGTGGTTCCTCACTCAGACCCTGACCGGCGACACCATCGACAACTACAAGGGATGCCCCGGCATCGGACCCAAGAAAGCTGCTGCTATCCTCGACTGCGCACCGGAAGAACGCTGGGGACGCATCGTTGAGGCTTACGAGAAAGCAGGGCTTACCGAAGAAGACGCACTCACGCAAGCCCGTCTGGCCCGCATCCTGCGGTGGGGCGATTACCGCGTGAAAGACGCCAAAGTGAGGCTCTGGAAACCATGAAGAAAGACTGTCGAACCTGCAAGCACGGTGAAGTGGCTATGAGCGATGCTCCGTGCAACCTCTGTGTAGGGTTTGGTGGTTGGGAGGCTCCCGAGATCGAGGAGCAGCCCGAGGACATCATCGCCAACCCGGCCCATTACGCCTCGGCTGGCGGTCTTCAGCCAATCGAGCTGATCATGTCGGCTGACCATGACGGCAAGTTCTGCAAGGGGAGCATCATCAAGTATGCCTTCCGGGCTGGCTCGAAGATCTATGACGGCCTGAGTGCCAAGGACTCCGAGATCAAGGATCTGGAGAAGATCATCCAATACTCGGAGTTCCGCATCCGACAACTCAAGGGTCTGCCGGTCATCGAGCGGCCCTGACAACTACTACGACAAGAGGTGTTAATGACGTGGCGTTCTGATGTGAACCCCATGTTCCGCTCCAAGTTCTCCGAAGACATCTTCAATCTGAAGTACCGCCATGAAGGCGCAGAGACTTGGGCGCAACTAGCTCGAACTCTGGTCCTCGATGTCTGTGGTGGGCTGCTCTCTCAATCCGAGATTGAGCAGCTTATCCAGTTCATCACCGACCTGAAGTTCATCCCCGGTGGCCGCTACCTGTACTACGCAGGACGCCCCCGGCATTTCTGGAACAACTGCTTCCTGTTCAAGGCTGAAGAAGACAGTCGAGAAGACTGGGCGCGGATCTCGTGGCAGGCAGAGACCGCACTTATGACTGGAGGGGGCATTGGCGTTGACTACTCGGTCTATCGCCCCGCTGGCTCCCTCATCCGCCAAACTGGCGGCTTGGCCTCTGGCCCGATCCCGAAGATGATGATGATCAACGAGATTGGTCGCCACGTCATGCAGGGAGGTTCCCGCCGCTCTGCCATCTACGCATCCCTTGACCGAACACATGAAGATGTGGAAGCCTTTTTGAAGGCTAAGGACTGGCACAACATGCCTGTTGGCCAGACTGGTCTAAGTCTCTGGGATCTGAAGCAGCAAGACTTCAACTTCCCGGCCCCGCTCGACATGACCAATATCTCGGTCAACTACAAGACCGACTGGCTTTGCACTACTGACAAAGGGCCGGTGTATCAGGGACAGTGGGATGATCCCATCTTCCTCCAGAATGTCGAACAGGCGCTCCGTACTGGTGAACCCGGCTTCAGCTTCAACTTCTTCGACAAGGAGAATGAGACGCTTCGCAATGCCTGCACCGAGGTCACGTCTGAAGATGACTCTGATGTCTGCAACCTTGGTTCCCTGAACCTAGGGCGCATCGAGAGCCTTCAGGAGCTGGCTGAAGTGACCGAGCTTGCAACCAAGTTTCTGATCTGTGGCACCCTGCGTGCCGAGCTGCCCTATGGCAAGGTATACGAAGTCCGCGAGAAGAACCGCCGTCTTGGCCTCGGCCTCATGGGCGTTCACGAGTGGCTGATCAAGCGAGGCTATCAGTATGAAGTCGTCCCTGAGCTACACCTATGGCTTGGCACCTATCAGGCCGTCAGTGATGATACGTCTGCATATTTCGCAGATCACCTCGGGGTTTCCCGACCTGTCGCCAACCGGGCCATCGCCCCTACAGGTTCCATTGGTATTCTTGCTGGTACCACTACCGGAATCGAGCCTCTGTTCGCAGTAGCCTACAAGCGTCGGTATCTGACAGAGGGAACCAAGTGGAAGTACCAGTACGTTGTTGACAGTGCCGCTCAGGAGCTGATCAGCACCTACGGAGTGGATCCTGACAGCATCGAGAGTTCGCTCGATCTGGCTCAGGACTTCGAGCGCCGGATCAAGTTCCAAGCTGATGTTCAGGATTACGTGGACATGGCTATTTCGTCCACGATCAACCTTCCTGCGTGGGGCACTGAGCACAACAACCCAGACACGGTTGAGGGTTTCGCCAAGACTCTGGCCACTTATGCCCCGCGATTGCGCGGCTTCACAGTCTACCCGGATGGGGCGCGAGGAGGTCAACCGCTAACCCCGGTACCCTATTCTGAGGCTTCGATGAGCCTCGGCTTTGAGTTCGAGGAAGGCGTAGCCTCACACGACATTTGTGACATTACCGGTAAAGGGGGATCTTGTGGGATCTAACCAACCAATCATCGACCAACGCCTGATCGACTATCTAGACCTACTCTATCCAGACCGCTGCCCTGACGTATTAGACCCAGAGCGAAGCATCTGGATGGATGCTGGTTCGGTGCGCGTCGTCAGGCATCTGAAACAGCTCCTCAAGGAGCAAGAAGAAAACTTACTGGAGAGGAGCAATGTGTCTACTGTCTAACAGTGATACCCCGGAACCGCCGCCGCCCGTCGCGCCGCCTGACGTTCTGGATCAGGACGCCCCGGACATGGCTCGCAAACGGAAGACCGCCGCCCAGCGCGGTGCCTCAGGCACTAAGAGGCTTAGGACTCTGGCGCTTGGATCCGGCACCGTAAACGGCTCTACCCGAAGCGGGGGGCTTAATATCTGATGCACGGAACAAGCTGCGCTGGAATTTACCAGCAGCTTTCCGTGGATCGAAACACCTATCTTGACCGGGCGCGGGACGCAGCGTTGGTGACTATTCCAACTCTGGTTCCGCCTGAAGGTCATTCATCCTCGACCAAGTATTACACTCCCTACCAGAGTGTTGGATCGAGAGGTGTGAACAACCTAGCGGCTAAGCTGCTGTTGTCACTTCTTCCCCCTAACGCCCCGTTCTTCCGCCTTCAGGTGGATGATTTTACCGCCCAGAAGCTCTCCCAAGATGAGGGAGGCAGGGCCAAGATTGATGAGGGGCTGAACCGCATTGAACGGGCGGTAATGAATGAGATCGAAAGCATCGGTCTGCGTTCGCCTGTATTTGAGGTTCTGAAGCAACTTATCGTCGCTGGTAACGTCACCCTGTACCTCCCCAAGGAAGGCCGTCCGCGTGTCTTCAGGCTTGACAGCTACGTCTGCCGCCGAGATCCCGTGGGCAACCTGCTGGACTGGATTGGCAAAGAGGAGGTCGCCTTCGAGGCTCTGTCCGATGAGGAGAAGGAGCTTCTTGGGGATCGGGAAAACCGGGAAGACGAAGGAAAGAAGAGAGACAACTCTGTCACTGTCTACACGCGGTACTACCGTGATGATGACAAATTCAAACTATACCAAGAGATCGAGGGTCATAAGGTACCCGGCTCTGAGGGAACGTGGGATCTGGACAAAGGTCCGATCCTAGCTCTGCGTTGGACTTCTATCGACGGTGAGGACTACGGTCGATCCTATGTTGACGAATACATCGGAGACCTTGCCTCACTAGAGGGTCTGATGAAGGCCATTCTGGAAGGGTCTGCCGCATCCGCCAAGATGATCTGGATGGTGAACCCTAACGGCACCACTCGAATGAGGGACATTGCCAACGCAGCCAATGGCGCTGTTGTGCCGGGCAATGCCGCAGAGGTCACTGTCCTACAGGCTCAGAAACACGCTGATCTGACGGTGGCCATGAACGCTGCCGACAAGATCACCGAACGCCTCGCTTTCGCCTTCCTGATGAACACCGCTATCCAGCGGCAGGCTGAGCGTGTCACTGCCGAGGAGATCCGGTTCGTCGCAGGTGAGCTTGAGGACGCTCTGGGTGGCGTCTATTCGATCCTGTCTCAGGAGTTCCAGCTTCCGCTGGTGAACCGCCTGATGGACCGGATGACCAAGCAGAAGAGGCTCCCGAAGCTTCCTAAAGGCATCATCAAACCTGCCATCGTCACCGGGCTTGAGGCTCTGGGGCGAGGCCATGATCTCACTAAGTATCAAACACTCTTTGGTGTTCTTGGACCGCTTGGGGGAGAAGTCATCCTCCAGCACTTCAATATCTCCGACCTTATCACTCGCGTTGGTACCTCTCTTGGTATCGACATGAATGGTCTGGTGAAGACGCCTGAGCAAATGCAGCAGGAGCGCGAGCAGGCAATGCAGGCTCAGCAACAGCAGCTAATGGCTGATACCGCTGGCCGCATGGCCGAACGGGCTACACCGGAGATGGTCAAAGGCATCGCACAACAAATGCAAGGTTCCAATGGTTGAACGCATTCAGGTAACGACTGAAGATACCAACCCGACCCTTGAGGATCAGGCGGCGGCTCAGGAGGCCGCTGCCACTCCCAAAGAGGACGGTGAAGACAAGAAGATCCTCGGTAAGTTCGACAGCTATGAAGAGCTGGAGAAGAGCTACACCGAGCTGGAGAAGAAACTCTCGCAGAAAGGCAAGGGTGACAATGTTGCTCAGGAGGCGGAAGCCGAGACTGAGGACAGCACCCCCAATGAAGATGAAGACGCGGCGCGTGAAGCCGTGGAGAACGCTGGGCTGGACTTCGACGCCCTGTCGTCTGCTTATGCCGAGAAGGGCGAGCTGAGCGATGACGATTATGCCTCGCTGGAAAAGGCGGGCATCCCCCGTCATCTCGTTGACGAGTTCATCGCCGGTCAGGAAGCCCGGACTGCGCTGATCCAGAACGAAGTCTTCAAAGCCGTAGGCGGTGAGGATCGCTATGACGCCATGTCTGAATGGGCGGCTGGCAATCTGACCGAGGGCGAGATCGAGATATTCAACCGGGAGGTCAACAGCGGTGACAAGAACCGCATCATGTACGCCGTGAAAGGTCTCAAGGCTCAGTTCGAGGCCGCTTCCGGCTTTGAACCCAAGCGCCAGATCTCGGGTAAAGGTTCGGCTGGAGACAGCAGCTCCTACTCTTCGTGGGCGCAGGTCCGAGCTGACATGAGCGATTCCCGTTACAGCAGCGATCCTGCCTTCCGTGCGCAGGTGGAAGCCAAGCTGTCGAGGTCTGGCAGTCTGAAGTGAGGACTGTATGGCGAAGGAACGTGATTACGCCAAGGAATACCGGGAATATCACTCCCGGCCAGAGCAAAAGAAAAATCGAGCGGCGCGCAACAAGGCGCGTCGTTTGATGATTAAAGAACGAGGCAGAGCTGCTGTTAGGGGAAAAGATGTTGACCACAAGAATGGCAACCCCCGTGACAACCGAAGGTCCAACAGACAGCTCCTCTCAATCAGAAAAAATAGAGGAAAACACTAGGAGGTAGCAATGTCTACAGTGCATATCGCACTTTCAACCTCACGGAGTAAGCGAACGACTGGCGATATGCTGCCTGCTGTAGAAGCAGATGCCCTCGCCTCGGAAGTAATTACGTCCACTTCATCGAACCAGCAAACCACAATTACCGCTGGTCAATACCCCGGAGCTGAGTTTTGGGTTGTAACCGCAGTAGACGGTAACGTGCTTATTTCAGCGGGTGCCAATCCAGATGCTACTGCTGATTACACTCACTTTATTCTGGCTGGTACAACTCGGGACTTTGTAGCTACCAGCGGGCACAAGCTGGCTGTAGTTAACGCTTGAGGTTAATATGGCAGGCATGAGTTTGACCCTTGGAATGGGGCTTATTAACAGATTAAATTACCCGAAGATTAAGCACCCTCTAACCCTGTTCGGTGATGGCAGTAATGGGGGTTGGTACAACCCGTCAGACCTGACGACGCTGTTTCAGGACCGAGCGGGAACAATGCCTGTCACGGAGACAGGACAGAGCGTTGGGCATATCCTCGATTTGTCCGATAACGGAAATAACTTCACTGCACCGAACGACCCTGCGCGCCTGCGCTTTGTCGTTGCTGACAATGGCGATAGCGTCCTCCAGAACGATGGGGTTGACGACGCCATGACCTGCACTTTCGCGGATCTCGGAACTG